>JACRMD010000222.1 GCA_016215085.1 Solirubrobacterales bacterium
ATGCGACCTCGCACCGGGACCAACGCCAGTGGGCGAGGGCCACGCAGGGCCTCATGCCGCCGCCAGCGTTCGCTTGACCAGGCCCGTGAGCACCGCGCCGGGGCCGTGCTCGGCGAAGCGCTCGACGCCCGCGGCGCGCAGGGCCAGCAGCGTCTCGCGCCAGCGCACGGGGCGCAGCAGGTTCTACTGCAGCCCGCGGCGGACGTCCACGAACGGGGCGGCCGAGCCGTTGGAGTAGACCGGGAACGCCCCGGGCCGCAGCTCGACCTCGGCGAGCGCCGCGGCCAGCCGCTCGGCGGCGGGCTCCATGAGCGGCGAGTGGAAGGCGCCGCTGACCGGCAGCCGGCGGGCGCGCGCGCCGGTCTCCTCGCGGGCGACCTCCTCGGCGGCGGCCACGGCCTCGGTCGCGCCGGAGAGGACGAGCTGGCCGGGCGCGTTGTCGTTGGCGACCGTGAGCCCGAGCCGCGCGGCGAGCGCGCGGATCTCGTGGTCGTCGCCGCCGAGCATCGCCACCATCCCGCCGCCGGCCCGCTCGCCGGCGTCGGCCATCGCCGCCGCGCGCTCGGCCACGAGCGGCAGGGCGTCGTCGAAGTCCAGGACGCCCGCGGCGACCAGCGCGGCGTACTCGCCGAGCGAGTGGCCCGCGGCGGCGACCGGCAGCTCGTCGTCCTCGCGCTGCTCCCACGCCGCGACGCTGCACAGGAAGATGGCGGGCTGCTGGTAGCGCGTCCCGAGGTCCAGGTGCTCGAACGGGTCGAAGCCCAGGAGCTCCAGCCCGCGCTCGAGGGCGCGGCTGCCGCGGAAGGGCTCGTCCATGCCCTCGGCGTGCGAGCCCTGCCCGGGGAAGATCGCGGCGATCGGCGGCATCCTGCCCCCTACCTAGCGGAGAAGGCGGCTCAGGTTTCGCCATCTCGACGCTTGCCCCGACGAGTGTCGAATGGGCACCCCCCGAACGGCGGGGCCCCGCGACGCCCTCTCAGCTCACCCTGACAGCGCGTCGAGCTTGGCCTGCGTGCGCATCTCGCTGAGGATGCGCTCCAGGCGCGGCTCGGTCTCCCCGTCGACGTGCGTCATGGCCGCGGCGACCGCCGGGTGGACGGCCGCGATCTGGCGGTGCATCTCGTGCGCGACGGCGCGGTAGCTCGGGTGGCCCTCGCGACCGGAGCGCAGCTCGATGAGCTGCATCGCCTCGCGGGCGTTGAGGTCCAGGACGTAGCGGATGCGGAAGCCGAGGCAGAGCGCGTAGGGCGCCTGGCGCTCCAGGCCGCGCCCGCGCAGCTCCTCGTACGCGGCGCGCGAGACGTCGTAGGCGCGGCGCAGGTCGTCGCCGCAGCCCGCCGCGTCGACCTCCTCGGGCACGCCGGCGCCGAGGTGCGGCGTCAGCTCCTGCCACTGCACGGTGAGCATGCGGTGGCGCTGCAGGTCGCGGAACGCGCCGTAGTCGGAGACGACCTCGAAGCGGTAGCGCAGCGCCTCGAACCCGCGGCCGGGGCGGTGGCGGCGGTTCTCGCGCGCGCCGACGAGGTCGGCCAGCAGCCGCGCGCGCTCCTCGGCGCCCAGGGCGGCGAGCCGGATCCGCGTGGCCTCCTCGCCGGCGCCGGCGGCCTCGAAGAGCAGGGCGGCCAGCAGCGCGTCCTCGTCGCCGTCGACGTGCAGCAGCGTCACCGACGGGCGGGCGTCGCCCTCCTCGGGGCGGTCGAGGCCGAGCCGCGCGGTCCAGCGGCGGGCCGCCTCGTCGCGCCCCTGCAGGTACTCGACCCAGCGGCCGCCGCGGTCGGGCCGCTCGACGCGCGCGACGAACGACGGCATGACCGCCTGCACGGCCGCCAGGATCTGCTCGCCGCAGCGGCGCGCCTCGGGCAGCGGGTGGGCGAGCAGGTGCAGGATCAGCTGCTCGTAGGTCTGGCCCGTCGCGTAGATGCCCATGTGCGACAGCGACGCCGCGGGCAGCACGCCGCGCAGCAGGTCCAGCGCCTTGGCCTGCACCGCGCGCCGGCGCGCGGGGGAGTCCTCGCCGGGGAACTGGCCGTCGACCCACGCGCGCACGCGCGGCAGCGCCTGCGCGTACACGTCGAACAGCGCGTCCATCGCCGCCGCGTAGCCGTCGCCGAGCTCGGAGTCGCGGTAGTAGCGGTAGCGGGAGCCGCCGGGGAACTCCGCCGGGGCGTCGAAGGCGATGTAGCGCGTGGACTGCTCGAGGTAGGCCGCCAGCCGCGGGCGCTGGAGCACCTTGGTCAGCACGTTGGACACCCACTCGCAGGCGACGTGCATGCCGCCGAGCTGGGCCACCGAGTCGTCGCCGTAGCCGAGGAAGATCGTCTCGTACAGGCGCGCCGCGCGCTCGCCCTCGTCGGTCTCGTAGGACGGCAGCTCGGGCAGCGAGTCGGCGAACTCGTCGAGGAACAGCCGGCGCAGCGTGCCGGGGTAGCGCGAGTACCGCGCGAACAGCGCGCCCTTGACCGTCTCGGGCAGGTTCACCAGGCCGAAGACCGGCCCGTCGAGGTTCGTGAAGTGCGGCGCCAGGCGGGCGCGCTCCTCCTCGGTGAAGTGCTCGACGGGGTGGTCCACGGGGCGCCGGAGGCTAGCGCGGCGACCGGCGGCGCCCTTTGTCCATCTTCCCGGTTGGCAAACGCGCTAGGGTTTCCAAACCCCATGAACCCGATTGGAAATAGAACCTTTGCCGTGCTGGCCGCGATCGGCGCCCTGGTGGCGGCCGGCTGCGGCGGCGCCTCGGACGAGCAGGGCGAGGCCGCGACCGGCGGCGGCAAGACGACCCTGTCCCTCGTCGCGTACTCGACCCTGGAGGTCGTCTACGACGAGATCGTCCCCGACTTCCAGAAGACGTCCGCCGGCAAGGACGTCGCGTTCAAGACCTCCTTCGGCGCATCGGCCGAGCAGAGCCGCGCGGTCGAGGCGGGGCTGAAGGCCGACGTCGTCAGCTTCTCGGTGGAGCCCGACATGGACCGGCTGGTCAAGGCCGACCTGGTCTCCTCGGACTGGAAGTCCGCGCCCCACGACGGCCTGGTCACCACGTCGGTGGTCTCCTTCGTCGTGCGCAAGGGCAACCCCAAGAACATCAAGAGCTGGGACGACCTGCTCAAGCCGGGCATCGAGGTCGTCACGCCCAACCCGTTCACCTCTGGCGCGGCGAAGTGGAACCTGCTCGGCGCCTACCAGCACGGCGGCCTCGACTACGTCTCCGAGCTCATCAAGGACCACGTGAAGGTCCAGCCCAAGTCCGGCCGCGAGGCGCTGCAGGCGTTCACCGGCGGCCAGGGCGACGTGCTGCTCTCCTACGAGTACGAGGCGACGACGGCGCAGAAGAAGGGCGAGGACGTCGAGTACGTCATCCCCGACGACACGCTGAAGATCGACATCACGATCGCCAGGACCGCCTCGGCGCCCGCGCAGGCGCAGGACTTCCTGGACTACATCCTCGGCGACGCCGCGCAGCAGCGGTTCGCCGACTGGGGCTACCGCCCGGTCAACGAGGCCGTGCTCGAGAGGAACAAGTCCAGGTTCCCGGACCCGAAGACGCTCAAGACGATCGACGACCTGGGGGGCTGGTCGAAGGTCAACGACGAGCTCTTCGACCCGGAGAACGGCTCGATCGCGAAGATCGAGGAGGACGCCGGGGTGTCGACGGCGAAGTGACGGCGCTTCCCGCATCTCTGGCTCGTCCGCGCCGCCGGTCCATGACCGGCGGCGCGCTCGGGCTCGGCGTCGCGACGATGTGGCTCTCCCTCATCGTCCTGCTCCCGCTGGCCGCCGTCGTCGCGCGCTCGCTCGACGGCGGCCTCGAGGCGTTCTGGGACGCGGTGAGCAGCCGCCAGGCCGTCGCCGCCCTGCGCTTCACGCTGCTCATCTCGCTGGCCGTCACCGCCATCAACGTGGTGATGGGCACGCTCGTCGCGTGGGTGCTCGTGCGCGACCGGTTCCGCGGCAAGCGCTTCGTCAACGCGCTCATCGACCTGCCCTTCGCGCTGCCGACGATCGTCGCCGGCCTCACGCTGCTGGCGCTCTACGGGGACGCCATCGCCTACACCAGGTGGGCGGTCCTGCTGGCGCTGCTGTTCGTGACGCTGCCGTTCGTCGTGCGCGCCGTGCAGCCCGTGCTCCACGAGCTCGACCGCGAGATGGAGGAGGCGGCGCACTCGCTCGGCGCCTCCGCCACCACGACCTTCCGCCGGATCATCCTCCCCAACCTGATCCCGGCCATCATCAGCGGCGCGGCGCTGGCCTTCGCCCGGGCGGTCGGCGAGTTCGGGTCGGTCGTCCTCATCTCGGGCAACGTCCCGTTCGACACCCAGGTCACCGCGGTCTACGCCTACAAGCAGCTCGAGTCCGACAACATCACCGGCGCCGCCGCGGTCTCCGTCGTGCTCCTGCTCGTCTCGCTGCTCGTGCTCCTCGGGCTGCGGCTGCTGGAGCGCCGGCCGTGAGGGCGCTGCGCGTCGTCGCGCTCGGCTACCTGGCGGTGATGCTGGTCGTCCCGCTCGGGGTCGTCGCGTACAAGACCTTCGAGCCCGGCCTCGGCGCGGTGTGGGAGTCGATCACCACCCCGGCGGCGATCCACGCGTTCTGGCTCACCGTCGAGGTCGCCGCGATCGCCGTCCCGCTCAACGCGGTCTTCGGCGTCGTCACCGCGCTGGTGCTCGTGCGCAGCGACGTGCGCGGCAAGCGGCTGCTCGAGGCGCTGATCGACCTGCCGTTCGCGATCTCCCCGGTGGTCGTCGGCCTCGCGCTGGTGCTGCTCTACGGCCGCACCGGGTGGTTCGCCGACCTGCCGTTCCAGGTGATCTTCAGCCTGCCGGGCATCGTGCTGGCGACGGTGTTCGTGACGCTGCCGTTCGTGGTGCGCGAGGTCGTGCCGGTGCTCCGCGAGGTCGGCGACGACCAGGAGCAGGCGGCGGCGACGCTCGGCGCGTCGCGCGCGCAGACGTTCCGGCGGATCACGCTGCCGTCGATCCGCTGGGGCCTGGTCTACGGGGTCGTCCTCTCGACCGCGCGCGCGATCGGCGAGTTCGGCGCGGTCAGCGTCGTGTCGGGCAAGGTCTCGGGCGAGACCGAGACGCTGACGCTGCTCGTCGAGAAGCGCTTCACGAACTTCGACCTCGCCGGCGCCTACGCGGCGTCGACGCTGCTCGCGCTGCTCGCGCTGGCGACGCTCGTCGCCATGACCCTCCTCAACCGCCGGAAGGACCCCGCGTGATCTCCGTCTCGTCCGCCACCAAGCGCTACGGCGACTTCGCCGCGCTCGACGACGTCTCGATCGACGTCGAGCCCGGCTCGCTGACCGCGCTGCTGGGCCCGTCGGGCTCGGGCAAGTCGACGCTGCTGCGCGTCATCGCCGGCCTCGAGGAGCCCGACGCGGGCGCGGTCGTGCTCGAGGGCCGCGACGTGACGTACGTGCACCCGCAGCAGCGCGGCGTCGGGTTCGTGTTCCAGCACTACGCCGCGTTCAAGCACCTGACCGTGCGCGACAACGTCGCCTTCGGGCTGCAGATCCGCAAGCGGCCGAAGGCGGAGATCGCGGCGAAGGTCGACGAGCTGCTCGAGGTCGTCGGCCTCAGCGGCTTCCAGCGCCGCTACCCGTCGCAGCTCAGCGGCGGCCAGCGCCAGCGGATGGCGCTCGCGCGGGCGCTCGCGGTCGAGCCGAAGGTGCTGCTGCTCGACGAGCCCTTCGGCGCGCTGGACGCCAACGTCCGCGCCGAGCTGCGCGCGTGGCTGCGGCGGCTGCACGACGAGGTCCACGTCACGACGGTGCTCGTCACGCACGACCAGGAGGAGGCGATGGAGCTCGCCGACCGCATCGTGCTGCTCAACCACGGGCGCGTCGAGCAGGTCGGCGCGCCGCGCGAGCTCTACGACGCGCCCGCCAGCGACTTCGTCATGGGCTTCCTCGGGCCGGTCGCGCGGGTGCAGGGCGGCCTCGTGCGGCCGCACGACGTCGCGGTGCTCGTCGAGCCCGACGGCGACGGCGCGGTCGAGGCGCAAGGTCGCCGCGGGCGACATCGTCTACCTGCGGCCGCCGGAACCGGCGTTCAGCGTCGCGTGACCCAGGACTCCGGGTCGTCGGCGAGCGGCTGCAGCTCCGCGGGCAGGTTGCCGGCGGCCAGGTCGGCGAGCGTCACGTGCTCGACGACGCCGCGCAGGCTCGAGCGCACGGCGATCCACACCTGCTGCAGCGGCGCGGCGTTGCCGGCGTAGGCGGTGTCCTCGGGGCGGCCGCCGCGCACGGAGGCCAGCGGGCCCTCCACCGCGCGGATCACGTCGGCGACGGTGATCTCGGTGGCGGGGCGCACGAGCCAGTAGCCGCCCTCCTGGCCGCGGCGGCTGCCGACCAGGCCGGCGTGCCGGAGGTCGGCCAGGATGTTCTCCAGGAACTTGACGGGGATGTCCTGCGCCTTGGCGATGACGTCGCCCTTGGTGGGCTTCTCCGGCCCGGCGACGGCCAGCTCGATCGCGGCGCGCACGGCGTAGTCGGCCTTCGCGGAGATGCGCACGCGGGGATCGTGCCAGAGGGGCCCGCGTCCGCGCGGGCCCCTCCGCATTCCAGGGCCGCTACGCCCCGTGGGGGTGGCTGCGGTGCGCGAGCGGCCGCAGGTCCTCGACCAGGCGCGGGACGAACATCAGCGCGCCCAGGCCGAAGAGGACGTACACGACGTCCGCGGGGGTCCCGTCCCCGACCACCTCGGTGACGATGTTCGTGTCGAACAGCGCCACCACCGCCCAGGTGATGCCCCCGAGCATGACGAGGGCGAGCCAGAGCGGCTCGAGCCGGCGGATGAGCTCCATGGTGCCTCCTTGCGTGCCGTGCTGGGCCTCACATCGGCCGCCGTGCACGTTGCATGTGCCACGAAGTACCCCGCGCGGTCCGGCGGGTTACGGCGTCGCACCGGTTGGAGGCCGTGACACGGAGGCCCGTTCCCGGTAGAAGTCGCGGTCCTGGGACCGGGCCGCCGCCCGGTCCGACGGCGCGAGGCGCCGCACCCGGTCCGCGCCCGCGTCGGGACCACGCGGGCGCGACCGGGTGCCTCGCGTGCGCGTCAGCCCGCCGCGCCGGGGTTCCCGGTGCTCTGCTCGCGGTCGGCCTCCTCGCCGGTCGACGGGCTCGGCGCGCCGCTGCCGCGGTCGCCGCCGCTGCGGTCGGTGCCGCCCTCGCCCGCCGGGTTCTCCTCCGGGTAGCCGGCCTCGCCGGTCCCCTTCTCCCGCGGGTCCTCGGTGATGTCCGGCTCGCGTTCGTGCTCCATGAGCGCTTGAGGTACCCGGCACGCCGGGGGGCGAACGAGCGCCCGTTGTCGCCTTTGGTCCCTGATGGGGGCCCGAATCGAACAACCGTCGGCGAAGAAGGTGTGGGAGCTGGTCGCGAGGCAGCACGGTGTGGTGTCCCGCGCGCAGCTCCTCGCGCTCGGGTTCACGCCGAAGGCCATCAGGCACCGGATCGCGACCCGGCGCCTGCACCCCGTGGCGGCAGGGGTCTACGCAGTGGGCCGGCCACAGCTGACGCAGCACGGCCGGTGGATGGCGATGGTGCTCGCGTGCGGCCCCACGGCGGCACTGAGCCACCGCAGTGCGGGCGCGCTGTGGCAGATCGCCACCGAGGCCGGACCCATCTCCCTCTCGGTGACTGGTTCGAGCCCGCGCCGGCGCCCGGGCCTGACGGTGCACCGCAAGACGACCATGGAGCCGACGACGCACCACTGCACCCCGGTGACCCGGCCGGCCGAGACGCTCGTCGACCTCGCGGGCGTGCTGCGGGCGGAGCAGCTCGAGCGCGCCGTCAACCAGGCCGACGCCCTCGACCTCATCGACCCTGAGCGGCTCCGCGCCCAGGTCGAGGGCTCGCGTTCGCCCGGCGCCGGTCGTCTGCGAAGACTCCTCGATCGCCGCACGTTCACCTACACCGAGAGCGTTCTCGAGCAGCGCTTCCTCCCGCTCGCCCGGCGTGCAGGCCTGCCGAAGCCGCAGACGCAGCGGCACCGCAGCGGGTTCCGCGTGGACTTCCTCTGGCCGGAGCTCGGGCTCGTCGTGGAGGCCGACAGCCTGCGCTACCACCGCACCGCCGCGCAGCAGACGCGGGACCACGAGCGCGACCAGGCCCACGCCGTCGCCGGCCTCACCTCACTGCGCTTCACGCACGCGCAGGTGCGCTACGAACCTGGGCGCGTCGTGGCCACCCTCCGCGCCGTCGCCGCACGATTGGTGCATTGAGGCCCCCAGAGGGGCCCACATCCACCAATCGCGGATCAGAGCAGGCCGAGGGATCGGCCTGCCGCGGTGGCGAGGTCGAAGAGCGGCGAGGGGATGACCCCGAAGAAGATCGTCGCCGCGCCGGCGGCGATCGCCACGAGGTAGAGCTCCCACTGCGGGCGCTCGGCCTCGGGGTCCGCGCCCGCCAGGCGGGGCTGCGCGGTCGCGGAGACCGCGGCCACCTCGGCGCGCATCCACATCGCCGCGACGACCCGGAGGTAGTACGCGAGCGAGATCATCGACCCGATCACGATGACGATGCCCAGCCACGTGTAGCCGCCGTCCACGGCCGCATCGATCAAGTAGAACTTGCCGATGAAGCCGGCGGTGGCGGGGAGGCCGGCGAGCGAGAGCATCGAGATCGTCAGCGGCCACGCCAGGGCCGGCCGCGACACGCCGATGCCGGCGACCGAGGCGATGTCGTCGCCCCACGGCGTCTCGCGCTCGCGGGCCACGATCACCGCGAAGGCGGCCAGGTTCATCATCGTGTAGACCGCGAGGTAGAAGACCGTCGCGGACACGCCGAGGGACGAGGCGACGACGACGCCGGCCAGCAGATAGCCGGCCTGCGCGACCGACGACCAGGCCAGCAGGCGCTTGAGCGACGACTGGCCCAGCGCGCCGACGTTGCCGACGACGATGGTGATCGTCGCGAGGATCGCCAGCAGCGGGGCCCAGTCGGGCTGGGCGTCGATGAGGCCGACGTCGAGCAGGCGCAGCATCGCGCCGAACGCGGCCGCCTTCGTCGCGACGGCCATGAACGCCGTCACCGGCGTGGGCGCGCCCTCGTAGCCGTCGGGCGTCCACTGGTGGAACGGCGCCACCGACGCCTTGAAGCCCAGGCCGACGATCGTCAGGCCGATGCCCGTGAGCAGCAGCACGTCGCCGCCCGCCTCGCCGGCCGCGCCCGTGGCGATCTCGCGCAGGTCGGTGCCGCCGGTCGCGCCGTAGATCAGCGCGAGGCCGTAGAGGAAGACCGCCGAGCCGGTCGAGCCGATGATGAGGTACTTGAGGCCCGACTCCAGCGAGCGCTCGCGCCGCATCTCGGTCGCGCAGAGCACGTAGAGCGGGACCGAGAGCAGCTCGAGGCCGAGGAAGAGCGTGACGAGGTTCTGCGCGCCCGCCATCGCGACCATGCCGGCCGCGCTGGTCAGCAGCAGCGCGTAGAACTCGCCGTGGGCGGCCTCGCGCGGCGCCAGCGCGCGCCAGGACAGCAGCACGGTGGCGATGCCCGCGACGGCCACGATGAACGTGACCATCAGCGTCAGCTCGTCGAAGGCGAGCGTCGCCTGCGAGCCCTTGGCGATGAAGACCTGGGCGTCCTCGCCCCACTGCCAGATCCCGAGGCCGAGCGACGCGCCGAAGGCGACGATGGCGAGGAACGGGACGGCGCGCTCGCGGACGAGGCGGGACCGCAGGAGGCCGGCGAGCAGGACGACGATCGCGCCGCCGAGCAGGGCGATGACCGGCGAGAGCCCGGCCCAGTCGATGTTCGGGGCTTCGTGCTTCACGGCGTGGGCTGCTCCTGGGCGATGCGGGTCTCCTCCGGGTGGGCGAGCGCCCCGGCGACCCGGACGGACTGCGTCGCCGCGCGCTCGCTGCGGTCCAGCGCGAGCTGCGGGTAGACGGCGAAGAAGAGGACGACGGCCACGAGCGGCACGAGCACGACGCCCTCGCGGAGCGTCAGCTCGCGCGAGACGGCGTCGGCCCCGACGCGGTTGTGCATCGAGCGGATGAACAGCCGCAGCGCGTAGACCGAGGCGAGCGCGACGCCGGTGAACGCGACGATGGCGATCGCGATCTTGCTGTTGAAGGCGCCGAAGAGGATGAGGAACTCGCCGACGAAGTTGGCCGAGCCCGGCATGGCCAGCGTCGCGAGCGTGACGATGAGGAACATCGCGGCCAGCACGGGCGCGCGGAAGGCGAGGCCGCCCATGTCGCGCACGTCCTCCGAGCCGCCGGCGCGCAGCGCCAGCGCCGCGACGACGACGAAGGCCGGCGCGACCACGAGGCCGTGGTTGACCGCCTGGAAGATCGCGCCCTGGGCGCCGTCGCCCTGCAGCGAGAAGATGCCGAGGACGATGAAGCCCAGCTGGGCGACCGACGAGTACCCGAGCACCAGGCGGACGTCGGTGGTCGTGAACGCCATCGCCGAGCCGTAGAGGATCGACGCGAGCGCCAGCAGCATCATCAGCTCCTGGAAGTGCACGCTGGCGTCGGGCAGCAGCGGCGTGACGACGCGCAGGAACCCGTACGCGGCGACCTTCGACAGCACGCCGGAGAAGACGGCCAGCACCGGCAGCGGCATGTTGCGGTAGCCGTCGGGCATCCAGCCGTGCAGCGGGAACGCCGGCATCTTCACCAGGAAGGCTGCGGCGAAGCACAGGAAGATCCACTGCTGCGTGCCCTCGGAGAGCCGCACGCGGGCGAGGTCGGAGAGCACGAAGGTCAGGTCGCCGCCGCCCTGCTGCGCGGAGAGCACGCCGAGCGCGATCGCCGCGGTCAGCATGAGCAGCGAGCCGACCAGGGTGTAGATGAAGAGCTTGGTGATGGCGGCGATCCGCGTCGCCGGCGGCCCCCAGATGCCCGTCAGGAAGAAGAACGGGACGAGCATCAGGTCGAAGAACAGGACGAAGAGCGCGAGGTCCTGGGCCAGCAGCGCGCCGAGCACGGAGCTCTCGGCGAGGCCGAAGAAGAACACCATCTGGCCCGGGCGCTCCCAGTCGGTCAGCGCCAGCCACACGAACGAGGCGAGGAACAGCAGGCCGGTCAGCCCGACGAGCATGAGGTTCAGCCCGTCGACGCCGAGCTTGTAGTGGATGCCCAGCTCGGCGATCCACGTCTCGTCGGTGACGTACTGCAGGCCGCGCGCGCCCGTGTCGAAGTCCGCGATGAGGACCACGGTGTAGGCGAACGTCAGCGCGGCGCCGGCCACGGCGATCCAGCGGCCGAGCGCGCGCGGCGCGAGCATGCCGAGGAGCCCCGCGGCGGCGGGCAGCCAGAGGAGGATGCTCAGGTGGATGGTCACGCCTGGAGGAGGAAGTAGAGGACGACCGCGCCGAGGCCGACGAGCAGCAGCGCCGCGTAGGCGCGCAGGAAGCCGGACTGCAGGGCGCGCACGGCGGCCGAGCCGGCACGGACGATGCCGCTGGTCCCGCCGACGAGGGTGCCGTTGACGAAGACCCGCTCGAAGGTCTGCTGGCCGAAGCGGCCGAACCAGCCCGCCGGGCGGACGACGAGCAGCTCGATGAGCTCGTCGAAGTACCACTTGTTGATGAGGAAGCGGTGCACGGCCGGCATCCGCTCGCGCAGCCGCACCGCGATCTCGCCGTTCGCCTTGCCCCAGATCGTGTAGGCGATGAAGATGCCCAGCACGCCGAGCGCGGCGCCGAGCGCGAGGCCGAACCAGATCATCCCGTCGCTGGGGTCGTGGTGCGGCGCGTCGGCGAACGTCGGCTCCAGGAACGTGTCCAGCCACGTCGTCGTCTTCGGGATGAGGACGACGCCGCCGACCGTCGCGAGCACGGCCAGCGTGCCCATCGCGATCTTCATCGGCAGCGCCCGCTCGGCGATGTGGTGCTCGGGGCCGGGGAAGCCGACGTCGGTGTCCTCCTCCTCGCCGGTGGCCGGGTTGACGGGCACGTCGACGTGGTGGATGTGCCCGTGCTCGAGCTCGACCGCCTCGGGCACCGGGTCGCCGAAGAACGCGCGGAAGATCATCCGCCACGTGTAGATGGCGGTCATGAGCGCCGTGACGTAGCCGACGACGTAGAGGATCCAGTGCCAGCCGCCCTCGTCGCCGACGACGAGCAGGATCTCGTCCTTGGAGAAGAAGCCCGAGAACGGCGGGACGCCGGCGAGCGCCAGGCCGCCGACGCAGAAGCACAGGAACGTGAACGGCATCGCCTTGCGGAAGCCGCGCATGCGGTCCAGCGACTGCTCGCCGCCCATGGCGCTGATCAGCGAGCCGGCGGCCATGAACAGCAGCGCCTTGAAGAAGGCGTGCGTCATGAGGTGGAAGAGGCCCGCCACGTACGCGCCCGCGCTGACGCCCATGACCATGTAGCCGATCTGGGACATCGTCGAGTAGGCGATGACGCGCTTGAGGTCGGTGGCGACCAGGCCGATCGTCGCGGCGACGAAGAGCGTGACGGCGCCGATGATCGTCCCGACGTCGGCGGCCGCGGCGCTCTGCTCGAAGAGCGGGTGCATGCGCGCGATCAGGTACACGCCCGCGGTCACCATCGTCGCGGCGTGGATCAGGGCGGAGACCGGGGTCGGGCCCTCCATGGCGTCCGGGAGCCACGTGTGCAGCGGGATCTGCGCCGACTTCGCGAACGCGCCGACGAGCAGCAGGATCAGGCCGGCCGTGAGGTTCGCGCCGGAGATCTCCTCGGCCTGCTTGAAGGTGCCGAGGAAGTCGAGCGTCCCGCTCTCCTTGAGGATGAAGAACGCGCCGAGCGTGAGGCCGACGTCGCCGACCACGTTGATGACGAACGCCTTGATGCCCGCCGCCGTCGCGGTCGTGCGCCGGTACCAGAAGGAGATGAGCAGGTAGGACGCGGCGCCGACGAAGGCCCAGCCGACGATCAGCAGGAAGAAGTTCCCGGCCGCGACGAGCAGCAGCATCGAGAACACGAAGAAGTTCAGGTACGCGAAGAAGCGCACGTACCCGCGGTCCCCGCCCATGTAGGCCACCGAGTAGAGGTGGATGAGCATCGACACGCCGGAGACCACCAGCATCATCAGGATGCTCAGCGGGTCCACGAGGATCGACATCTGGACGTCGATCGAGCCCGTGACCGCGTAGTCGTAGAGCGAGGAGACGAGCTGGCGCTGCTCCTCGCCGCGCGACTGCAGGTCGGCGAAGGCGAGGATCGCGAAGACGAAGGACCCGGCGATCGCGGCGGTCCCGACGAGGCCGGGGATCCGGCCGGGCAGGGCGCGGCCGAAGAGGCCGAGGAGGATCGTGCCCGCGAGCGGGCACGCCAGGACGAGCCAGGCGGCGGTGGTGGCGCTCATGTCAGCCGTGCAGCTCCCGCATCTCGTCGACGTCGATCGGCAGGCGCCGGCGGTACATCGCGACGACGATGCCGAGGCCGATGCACACCTCGCACGCGGCGACGACCATCACGATGACGGCGAAGACCTGCCCGTCGCCGTTGCCGTGCATCCGGCTGAACGCGATCAGCGCGAGGTTCGCCGCGTTGAGCATCAGCTCGAGGCAGAGCAGGATGACCAGCGGGTTGCGGCGCACCAGGACGCCGGCGGCGCCGATGCAGAAGACGAGCGCCGAGACGGCGAGGTACCAGTTGATGTTCACCAGCCGCCCCTCTCGTCACCGGCCGGCGCGGTGACCGGCGGCTCGGCGAGCTCGGCGGGCGTGCCGACCTGGCCGCTGACGGCCTCGCGCATGGTGCCGGTGCCCAGCGGACGCGGGACGTCGACCGGCGCGAGGTCGCGCGGGTCGCCGCCGACGAGGCCGCCGCGGCGGCGGGCCAGGACGACGGCGCCGACGGCCGCGATGAGCAGCAGGAAGGAGGCGGCCTCGAACGGGAACAGGAAGCGGGTGAGGAACAGCTCGCCGATGGCGCCCGGCGTGCCGAAGCCCGCCTCGTAGGGCGCGCCCTCGGAGTCCAGTGCCTTCAGGCCGCTGCCGAGCACGGCGATGAACAGCTCGATCGCCAGCAGCGCGGCGAAGACGACGGCGCCGACCTTGAGCGCCGGGCCGCCGGCGACCCGCACGGGGTCGGCCTGGCCGCCGACGTAGGCGACGACGAAGACGTAGAGCACCATCACGGCGCCCGCGTACACGACGACCTGCGCGGCGGCGACGAACTCCGCGCGCAGCAGCAGGAAGAGGGCGGCCAGCGACAGCAGGTGCCCGACGAGCGCGAGCACGGCGTAGAACGGGTTGCGGGTCGTGACGACCCCGATCGCCCCTGCGATCGCCCCGAGGCCGGCGATGAAGAAGAAGACTGCAGCCATGGTGGGACGGCGCCGGAGGCTACTCGGCCTCGGCGCGGGTCGGCGTCTCGGCCACTACTCGCCCTCCGCCCGCAGCGGCGTGCGCTCGAAGGGCTCCTGGAGCAGCATCTCCTTGGTGAAGATGAGGTCCGAGCGGTTGTAGTCGCTCATCTCGTAGTCGTGGCCCATCGTGATCGCGTCGAACGGGCACGCGACCTCGCAGTAGCCGCAGAAGATGCAGCGGCTCAGGTTGATCTCGTAGACCGCGGCGTAGCGCTCGCCGGCGGACACGCGGTGCTCCGGCGTGTTCTCGGCGGCGACGACGCGGATGCAGTCCGCCGGGCAGGCGGCCGCGCACAGCGAGCAGCCGACGCACTTCTCCAGCCCGGTGTCCTCGAAGCGGTGGAGCCGGTGCCGGCCGCGGAAGCGCGGGTAGACGGGCACCTTCTCCTCGGGGTACTGGATCGTCGTCGGGCCCTCGACCACGCGGGCGAAGGTCGTCTTGAGGCCGCGCAGCGTCTCGCCGAAGGCGCGGTAGAGCCCGCCGGCGCCGCCCGGCTCAGGGGCGTCGACGACGATGAGCTCGTCAGGGGAGGGAGGCCAGGCCATGGGGCGTGTCAGTCCTAGTCGGTCGCGACGACGACGATCGCCGTCACGAGCGCGTTGAGGGTGGCCAGGGGCAGGAGCACCTTCCAGCCGAACGACATCAGCTGGTCGTAGCGCAGGCGCGGGAGCGTCGCGCGGATCCAGATGAAGAAGACGATGAAGAACGTCATCTTGAAGAGCACGACGAAGGGCTGCAGCCAGCCGGGGGTGTCGATGCCGAACGGCAGCAGCCAGCCGCCGAAGAAGACCGTCACGACGATCCCCGAGACGACCACCACGTTGAGGTACTCGGCGAAGAAGTACGAGGCGAAGCGGCCGCCGCCGTACTCGGTGTTGTAGCCGCCGACCAGCTCGGCGTCGGCCTCGACGAGGTCGAACGGGGGGCGGTTGGTCTCGGCGAACGAGGCGGTGAGGAAGATGATGAACCCGACGAACTGCGGGATCACGTACCACATGCCCTCCTGCGCCTCGACGATGCCGCTCATGGAGAGCGTGCCGGCGGTCATGACCACGCCGACGAGCGCCAGGCCCTGGGAGACCTCGTAGGAGATCAGCTGCGCGGCGGCGCGCATCGAGCCCAGGAAGGAGTACTTCGAGCCCGAGGACCAGCCGCCGAGCATGATCCCGTAGAACGCGACGGCGCCGAAGGCGAAGAGGTACAGCGGGCCGATCGACACGTCGACGCCGTAGAGGCCGACGTCGGTGCCGAAGATGTCGACGACGCCGCCGAACGGCACCAGGCTGAGCGCGGCGACCGCGGTGAGGATCGAGATGACCGGCGCGATCGCGAACAGCCACCCGATCGACGTGCGCGGCCGGAACTGCTCCTTGGTCGCCAGCTTCACGATGTCGGCCAGCGGCTGCAGCGCGCCGAACGGGCCGACGCGGTTGGGGCCGTAGCGGTGCTGGAAGCGGCCGAGGAGCTTGCGCTCGACGACCAGCACGACCGGGACGAGCTGCAGGCCGACGGCGAAGATGACGATCGCCTTGATGATCTGCACCCACCACGGCTCGTAGTAGGTGACGTCGGCGAAGGGCAGGCTGATCACGGGCTCTCCTCGCGCACGTCGCGCGGGGTCGGGAACTGCTCGTCCATCCGGGTCCCGGGCTCCTCGGCGGGCGCCGCGGGGACCTCGGGCGCGCCGACCGCGACGGGCTGCGCGGCGGTGGCCTTGCGGACGTCGACCAGCGGGCCCTCGACGAGGTTGCCCTCGAGGAACGCGCTGCCGGCCGGGATCGCGGCGCGCAGCGCGACGGTCGCCTCGACCGTCGCGCCGCCGGCGCCGACGACGACCTTGTCGCCGTCGAAGAGCTCGAGGCGGCGGGCGTCGTCGGGCGACAGCTCCACGCGTGCGCGGGGGTGGACGAACTTCAGGGCGGGGGACACGCGGACCTCGGGGCCCGACCAGATCGAGCGGAAGGTGCCCAGGCGCAGGCGGCCGTTGGCCTCCGGACCGGCGGCCGGCGTCGACGTCGCGGGCGCCGCGGCGGGCGCGGGCCACGCGGCGGCGCCGCCCTCGCGCTCCCACCACCGCACGCCGCGGCCGCCGATCTCGTCGAGCGTGATGCCCGCGTAGAACGGCACGCCGGCGTACAGCCGCTGCGAGGCCATCGGGCCGGCCAGGATCCGCGGGCCCA
>JACRMD010000223.1 GCA_016215085.1 Solirubrobacterales bacterium
CCGGCGGATGATGCCGGTCGAGGTGACCCGGTCGAGCGGGTCGATGGCCTCGCCGCGACCGGAGCCGAACACCGGCTGGATGGCCCAGCCCGCCGCATACGGCGTATCCAGACCGACGCGCAGGATGTCGCCGAGCTCGTCTTCATTGAGGCCGCGCACCACCGTGGTGACCAGCGTCGTGGCAATCCGGGACTCGTTGAGCCGGGCCAAGGCGACGCGCTTCTCGGCGGTCAGGTCGCGGCCGCGGAGCCGCTCGCGGCGCGCTTGCCCGCGGTGCCGCCCGCCGCGGCCTTGGCGACGGGCGTCGCCTTCGCCTTCACGGCCTTCGCGCGCGAGGAGGCGGGCTCGGCCTTCGCCCGCGACGAGGACGCCGGCTTGGCCTTCGCGGCGGAGGCCTTGGCGCTCGAGGCCTTGGCCTTGGGCGCCGGCTTGGCCTTCGGCGCCGCCTTCGCCTTCGCCTTCGCGGGGGAGGCCTTCGCCGCGCCCTCGGCACCGGCGGCGGCAGAGGCGCCGGCATCCGGGCCATCGCCGCCTGCGGACCCGCGGCGCTTGGCGCTGCGCCGGGTGGGCCGCGTCCGCGGCAGGCTCGTCAGGACGTCGCGGTCTCCGCGCTTCGCGGGGCTCATGGCGCGACATCCTCGCACGACGAGCGGCCGTCGAGCGGCGCCCGCCTCCCCTCAAGACCTGCGACGCGCGTGCCGATCCGAGACCGACCGAGGACCGCAACCTGAAACCTCCCGGCGGGTCCCCTGTAGGAGTCTTCGAGGAGCTGCGCCGCACGCTCGTCACGAACGCCGGCCGGACTGTGACGGCGCGCACACTACAGTGGACGTGAGCCGGAACACCGCCTAGACTCGGGGCCTACGTTCGGACAGTAGCGTCGCCATTCTTGCCGCCGCGATCCGTGCCGGACGTTCCTCCGAACCCCCGCAAAACCCCCAGCCGGTCCGGGCGGGACCGGCGAACCGAACGGACGTCGATGTCAGTAGTGGAACTGCAGGAACTCGAGGAGATCAAGGGCCTCCTGGCGCGCGGCCAGGTCACCGGCGTGCTCACGTTCGCCGAGGTCGCGAGCGCCGTCTCCGAGCTCGACCTCGACGAGTCCGACGTCGAGGACCTGCACGGCTTCCTGGAGCGCAGCGAGATCGAGCTGGTCGAGGAGATCGACCCGGCCACGGCCGCCGCGAACGAGGTCGAGCGGGCGCCGGACAAGCGCCAGCGCCGCAAGACCAAGACGCAGCTCGACCTGCGCCCGGACATGACCACCGACTCCCTTCAGCTCTTCCTGAAGGACATCGGCAAGGTCCGGCTGCTCACCGCCCAGGAGGAGGTCGACCTCGCCAAGCGCATCGAGCGCGGCGACCTCGACGCGAAGCAGAAGATGGTCGAGTCCAACCTGCGGCTCGTCGTCTCGATCGCCAAGAACTACCGCAACCAGGGCCTGCCGTTCCTGGACCTCATCCAGGAGGGCACGCTCGGCCTCGTCCGCGCCGCGGAGAAGTTCGACTACCGCAAGGGCTTCAAGTTCTCCACGTACGCGACCTGGTGGATCCGCCAGGCGATCGCCCGCGCGCTCGCCGACAAGGCGCGCACGATCCGCATCCCGGTCCACGTCGTCGAGAAGCTCAACAAGATCGGCCGCGCCGAGCGCAAGCTGGTCACCGAGCTGGGGCGCGAGCCCACCGCCGAGGAGATCGCCGAGGTCACCGGCATCGACCCGGAGGAGGTCGACTCGATCAAGCGCTCCGCGCAGGCGCCGGTCTCGCTCGAGAAGCCGGTCGGCGACGAGGAGGAGTCGGAGTTCGGCCAGTTCATCGCCGACGAGCGCGCGGAGTCCCCGTACGAGCGCGCCGCGGAGATCCTGACCAAGGAGGCGCTGCGCGAGGCGCTGGAGAACCTCTCCTACCGCGAGCGCCGCGTCCTCGAACTCCGCTACGGCCTCGGCGGCGAGCACCCGCGCACGCTCGACGAGGTCGGGCGCACGTTCAACGTCACGCGCGAGCGCATCCGCCAGATCGAGAACCAGTCGCTCAAGAAGCTCCAGAGCCTCGCCGAGGCCCAGAAGCTGCGCGACGTGGCGTAGGCCGCCGGCCGCGCCGCACGCCGGATTGCACGAGGGCCCCGCACCGCGGGGCCTTCGTCGTACAGGGGTCCAACTTCCGTCCGGGCCTCCTACAAGTGCGGTAGGGACGGGCCGATTCCCCGGTCGTGTCCTTCGATCTTCACGCTGCCCTCACGCACCTGGTCGAGAGCAACGGCTCGGACCTGCACCTGAAGGTCCCCTCGCAGCCGCTGTGCCGCGTCGACGGCGAGCTGCACCCGATCCCGGGCAGCGACCCGCTGACGATCGAGGACACCGACGGCGCCGTCCGGATGATGCTCGGCAACGACGCCGGCAAGCTCGGCGAGTTCGACACCGAGGGCGAGGTCGACTTCGCCTACGCGGTCAACGGCCTCGCGCGCTTCCGCGTCAACGCGTTCCGCCAGCGCGGCTCGATCTCGCTGGTCATGCGCGCGATCCCGCACGGCATCAAGACCATCGACGAGCTCAGCCTCCCGCCCGTCATCCGCGAGCTCGCGGAGGAGGAGCGCGGCATCGTGCTGCTCACCGGCACCACCGGCTCGGGCAAGTCGACGACGCTCGCGGCGATGATCGACCACATCAACTCGACGCGGCCCAAGCACGTGGTCACGATCGAGGACCCGATCGAGTTCCTCCACACGGACAAGAAGTCGGTCATCAACCAGCGCGAGGTGGGCATGGACACCACCTCGTTCAAGAGCGCCCTGCGCCGCGTCCTGCGCCAGGACCCCGACGTCATCCTCATCGGCGAGATGCGCGACGAGGAGACGGTCCAGACCGCGCTCAGCGCCGCGGAGACCGGCCACCTCGTCTTCTCCACCGTCCACACCGTGGACGCGGCCGAGACGGTCAACCGCCTCATCGAGTTCTTCCCGCCCCACATGCACAACCAGGTGCGCGCGATGATCGCCGGCACGCTGAAGGGCGCGGTCTCCCAGCGCCTGGTGCCCGCCGCCGAGGGCAAGGGCCGCGTCGCGGTCTGCGAGGTCCTGCGGATGACGGGCCGCGTGCGCGACATGGTCATGGACCCGTCGCAGACCGGGCGCCTGGGCGAGGTCATCGCCGACGGCGGCTACTACGGGATGCAGACCTTCGACCAGGCGCTGTTCGGGCACCTCAAGGCCGGCCGCATCACGATGGAGCAGGCGATGATGGCCGCGTCGAGCCCGCACGACTTCAAGCTCCTGGTCGCCGCCGACGGCCGCCGCGGCACGACGATGGACGACCTCGCGCAGGCCGAGGGCCAGCGCGAGACCGCGTCGCCCGCGTCCGTCCTGCGCTGATCGTCCACCCCCGGCTTTGCGGGGTTGACGCGGGGTGGCGCCCCCGGCAGGGTGCCCTGCCATGCAGACGACGCTGGCGCAGTACAACGAGACCCAGTCCACCGACGCCTTCGCCCTCCAGAACTCCAAGCTCCTCAAGGTCCGCCTGTCCCAGGAGACCATCCAGGCCAAGGCCGGCTCGATGGTCGCCTACCAGGGCGACGTGAGCTTCGAGCACGCCGGCTCGGGCGGCATGGGCCGCATGCTCAAGAAGGCGATGACCGGCGAGGGCCAGACCCTCATGAAGATGTCGGGCAGCGGCGAGGTCTTCCTGGCCGACCAGGCCCAGGACATCCACCTCATCTACCTCGAGGGCGAGAAGATCACCGTCAACGGCCCGAACCTCCTGGCCTTCGACGCCGACATCGACTGGGACATCGAGCGCGTCCAGGGCGCCAGCGGCATGGTGGGCGGCGGCCTCTACAACACGTCGCTGAAGGGCACCGGCTGGGTGGCGATCCTGTCCGACGGCCCGCCCGTCCTGCTCAACGTCGCCTCGGCGCCGACGTTCGCCGACGCGCAGGCCGCCATCACCTGGTCGCAGGGCGTGACGACCACGCTGAAGACCGACTTCAAGATGAAGAACCTCATCGGCAAGTCGTCGGGCGAGACGATCCAGATGGGCTTCCAGGGCCAGGGCTGGGTGCTCGTCCAGCCCTCCGAGGGCCGCATCCAGGCGGTGGCGGGCGGCCAGTCCGGCGGCGGCGGCCTCGGCAACCTCCTCGGGGGCTAGTCCCACCGCCACCGGGGCTTCACTTGGTAAAGTGTTGGGCGAGATGCCCGTCGATGACAGCTGTCCCGTCTGCCGCACCGCAGAGATCGTCTGCGCGAAGTGGACGCTGCTGCTCGTCCGCGACCTGGCCGAGGGCCGGTCGCGCTTCTGCGAGCTCGAGCGCTCGCTGACCGGCATCTCGCCCCGCACGCTCTCGCTGCGCCTCCGCGCGCTGGAGGAGGAGGGCATCGTCGAGCGCCACACGTTCGCCGAGGTCCCGCCGCGCGTCGAGTACGCGCTGACGCCCAAGGGGCAGGCGCTGCTGCCGATCATCGACGACATGCGCGCCTACGGCACCGCGTGGCTGGGCGGCAGCTGCTCCGCGGACTCGGGCGATGCGCCCGAGATCGCCGCGGTCGACTAGCGCGAGACCGGCCCCGGAACGACGAAGCGGCTGGCTCCCACACCCGCCGCCGCCGTTGCGCTTCACGTA
>JACRMD010000224.1 GCA_016215085.1 Solirubrobacterales bacterium
CCTCCTCGCCGAGCACGTCCAGCGCCCGCGCCCACGCGATCGTCTCGCCCACCCCGGGCAGCTTGTACAGGTCGATCCCGCGCAGCCGTGCGACCGCGTCGACGACCTGCCGCACGACCGCCTCGGGCACCTCCGGGGCGCGCACCCGCACGATCTCGGCCTCCCGCGCCGGGGCCGGGTAGTCGATCCAGTGGTAGAGGCAGCGGCGCTTGAGCGCGTCGTGCAGCTCGCGCGTGCGGTTGGACGTCAGCACGACCAGCGGCCTGGTGTGCGCGGCGATCGTCCCCAGCTCGGGGATCGTCACCTGGAAGTCGCCGAGCAGCTCGAGCAGGAACGCCTCGAAGGCATCGTCGGCGCGGTCGACCTCGTCGATGAGCAGCACGACCGGCCCGTCGTGCTCGAGCGCCTCCAGCAGCGGCCGGCGGATCAGGAAGCGCCGCGAGAAGAGCTCGCCCTCCTCGACACCATGCTCGGCCGCCCGCAGCGCCAGCAGCTGCCGCGACCAGTCCCAGTCGTAGAGCGCCTGATGGACGTCGATGCCCTCGTGGCACTGCAGGCGCACGAGGCGCGCGGAGGTCGCCCCGGCAAGCGCCTTGGCGACCTCCGTCTTGCCAACGCCGGCCTCGCCCTCGAGGAGCAACGGCTGGCCGAGCGCGGCGGCGAGGTGGATCGCCACCGCCAGCGGCCGATCGGCGAGGTAGCGCTCCCCGGCGAGCGCCTGGGCGGCGGCCGCCGGGGAGGCGAAGCGCATCGGGGTCCCGATCAGGCCGCCGCCGCCTTCTCCAGGGCCCTCCGGCACAGCACCCGTGCGAGGTGGCGCTTGTAGTCCGAGGTCGCGTTGAGGTCGGCGGGCGGGTCGGTGCCCTCCGCCGCCTGCTCGGCCGCCCGCGCGATGGCGTCCACGTCGAGGCCGCCGCCGCGCAGGGCCTCCTCGGCGGCCGTCGCCCGCAGCGGCGTCGACCCCATGTTGGTCAGGCCGATCCGGACGTCCTCGCACGAGCCGTCGGCGCCCTTCTTGACGGCCGCCAGCACGCCGACCATCGCCCAGTCCTCGGCGCGCCGCGTGAACTTCTCGTACGCGCCGCCCCAGCCGTCCTGGGACGGCAGGCGGATCTCGGTGAGCACCTCGTCGGGCTGCACGGCGGTGGTCAGGTAGTCCTGGAACAGGTCGGCGGCCGCGACCTCGCGCGTCCCGCCGGCGCCGCGCAGCGTCACTGTGCCCTCGAGCGCCAGCAGCACCGTCGGGAGGTCCGAGGCGCTGTCGCCGTGGACCAGCGAGCCGCCGATCGTGCCGCGGTTGCGCACCTGCTGGTCGGCGATCGTCGCCGCGGTCGTGGCGATCACGCCGAGCTCGTCGCGCACCTGCAGGTCGGCGTGGCGCGTCAGCGCGCCGATCCGCCACGACCCGTTCTCCCGCTCGATGCCGCGCAGGCCCGGCACCTTGCCGAGCGAGACGAGCAGCGTCGGCGCGGCGAGCCGCAGCTTCATCAGCGGCAGCAGCGAGTGGCCGCCGGCGAGCAGCTTCGCGTCCTCCCCGCCGTCGCGCAGCGCGGCGAGGACGTCGTCGACGGACTCCGGGGCGACGTAGTCGAACTCGGGCGGGATCATGCCTGGGCCTCCTGGATCTGCTGCCACACCCGCATGGGCGACAGCGGCATCTGCAGCTCGGTGACGCCCAGCGGCCGCAGCGCGTCGACCGTCGCGTTGACGACCGCCGCGCTGGCGCCGATCGTCCCCGCCTCGCCGATGCCCTTGACGCCGAGCGAGTTCGTCGGCGACGGCGTCTCGGTCCGGTCGAGCTCGAATGACGGGACCTCCGCCGCCGTCGGCAGCGCGTAGTCCACGAACGTGCCGGTCACGAGCTGGCCGGTGTCGTCGTAGACCACCTGCTCGTAGAGCACCTGCCCGATCGCGTGGACGATGCCGCCGTGCAGCTGGCCGTCGATCAACATGGGGTTGATGGCCGGCCCGCAGTCGTCGACCGCGAGGTAGCGCACCACCTTGACCTTCCCGGTCTCGACGTCGACGTCCACGATCGCCGCGTGCGCGCCGAAGGGGAAGACGAAGTTCTCCGGGTCGTAGAACGCGGTCTCCTCGAGGCCGGGCTCGAGGTCCGGCGGCAGCTGGTCGCCGGGGATGTAGGCGGCGCCCGCCACCTCGGCGAGCGTCATGCCCTTGTCCGGCGACCCCTTGACGATGAACTTGCCGTCCTGGACCTCGATGTCCTCGGGCGCGGCCTCGAGGCTGTGGGCGACGATCGCCCGCGCCTTGGCCGCCACCTTCTCGGTCGCCCGGGCGATCGCCTCGCCGCCCACGCTCAGCGACCGCGATCCGTAGGTGCCGAGCCCCTGCGGGCCGGTCGACGTGTCGCCGTGCAGGACCTCGACCTGCTCGGGGTCGACCCCGAGCCGGTCGGCCACGATCTGCGCGAACGAGGTCTCCAGGCCCTGCCCGTGCGGCGAGGTGCCGGTGTAGACGGTCACCGCGCCGGTGATGTGCACGCGCACCATCGCCGACTCCCACAGGCCGGTCTGCAGGCCCACGCCCGCCGGCCCGACCACGCGCGAGGGCGCCAGGCCGCAGATCTCCGTGTAGGTGGAGAACCCGATGCCGCGGTGGATGCCTTTGGCTCGCAGCTCCTCCTGCTCGCGGCGGAACGCGTCGACGTCGAGGTGCTCGAGCAGCTTGTCCAGCGTGCCCTGGTAGTTGCCCGAGTCGTAGACGATGCCCAGGGCCGTCGTGTACGGGAACTCGCCCGCCGGGATGAAGTTCCTGCGGCGCACCTCCAGCGGGTCGAGCCCGAGCTCGGCCGCCAGCTGGTCCATGCACGTCTCGATCATGTGCGTGGCCTCGGGACGGCCGGCCCCGCGGATGGCGTCGGTGGCCATCTTGTTGGTGAACACGCCCACGATGTCCGTCTGGACGGCCGGGAACTTGTAGCACCCGTTCATCACGAAGGCGCCCAGCGAGGGGATCACCGGCGTGAGCAGCATGAGGTAGGCCCCCATGTCGGCCACGATCTTGGTGTGGAACGCGGTGACGGTGCCGTCGCGCTTGGCGCCGATGCGCACCGTGGCCACCTGGTCGCGGCCGTGGTGCTGGGCCATCATCGACTCGCTGCGGGTCTCGACCCACTTCACCGGCCGGGCGAGCTTGCGCGCCGCCCACGCGCACAGGACCTCCTCGCCGTAGATCTGCAGCTTGGAGCCGAAGCCGCCGCCGACCTCCGGCGCCACGACGCGGATGCGCTCCTCGGAGACGTTGAGGATCAGCGCCAGGAAGAGGCGCAGGAAGTGCGGGACCTGCGTGCTGGACCAGACCGTCAGGTCGCCGGCGCGGTCCTCGGCGAGCACGGCGCGCGGCTCGATCGCCCCGCCGTGCGTGCGGTGGTTGACCACCGTGCGCTCGATCGTGACGTCGGCCTCGGCGAAGCCCGCGTCGAGGTCGCCGCCGCCCAGCGACCACTCGTGGATCTTGTTGGTGCCCAGCGACTCGTGCACCAGCGGCGCGCCGTCCTCCAGCGCCGCGTGCGGGTCGGTGACCGCCGGCAGCGGGTCGTACTCGACCAGCACCTCCTCGGCGGCGTCGATGACGGCGTAGCGGTCCTCGCCGACGACCATCGCGACGGGGTCCCCGACGTGCTTGACCTCGCCGCGCGCCAGCGGCCAGTGCTCGGGCGTCTGGACCTCGACGCCCGGCGGCACCCACGCCATCGGCAGCCCGGAGGCGAGGTCGAGGTCGTCGCCGGTGTAGACGGCGAAGACGTCGTCGCGCGCCTCGGCGCCGCTCTTGTCGATCGAGACGATCTTCGCGTGGGCCTCGGGCGAGCGCACGAACGCGCACCACAGCTGGCCCAGCAGGTTCATGTCGTCGACGTACGTCGCCCGGCCGGTGATCAGCCGCGGATCCTCCTTGCGGCGCATCCGGCGGCCGACGTGGCCGTTGCCGGAGACCCGCTCCTCGGTCGCGCTCATGCCCCCAGCCCCTCCTCGGCGAGCTCCTCGCCGGCCTCGCGGCCCGCGGCCGTGGGCGCCGGCGTCTCGATGCGGCCCGTCCGCACGCCCTCGGCGGCGTCGAGCACCGCGCGCACGATGTTGTGGTAGCCGGTGCAGCGGCAGAGGTTGCCCTCGAGGCCGTGGCGCACCTCCTCCTCCGTCGGGTCCGGGTTGCGGGCCAGGAGGTCGGCGGCGGCCATGATCATCCCCGGCGTGCAGTAGCCGCACTGCAGGCCGTGGTCCTTCCAGAAGGCCTCCTGCAGCGGGTGCAGCGTCGCGCCGTCGGCCATGCCCTCGATCGTCGTGACGCTGCAGCCGTCGGCCTGCGCGGCAAGGACGGTGCAGCTCTTCACCGCGTCGCCGTCGAGGTGCACGGTGCATGCGCCGCAGTTGGAGGTGTCGCAGCCCACGTGGGTGCCGGTGAGCCCCAACCGGTCCCGTAGGAGGTGCACGAGCAGCAGCCGTGGTTCGACGTCGACCTGGTGCGCGCGGCCGTTGACCTCCAGCCGCACCGGGACAGTGGCGCTCAAGACCCTCTCTCCTCTCCGTGGGACGGACTGCCCCCGACCCTAGTAGCGCCCGTCACGATCGCGCAAGGGACCTGGGCGCAACCGCGACGCGCGCGGACCGTTTCAGAGACATGAGGCGCCTCCTGCCGCTCCTGGCGGGCGCCGCGGCGCTGCTCCCCGCCGCGCCCGCCCCCGCCGCCTGGACCCCCGAGCCGGTCCCCTCGACCGACGTCCTGCAGCCGCTGGACCTCGCCTTCGACGGCCAGGGCCGCGCCCTGGCCACGTGGGAGGGCTTCGCGCAGCCGTCGCGCAAGTTCACCGGCGTCGACGTGCGTGCCGCGGACGGGACGTGGACGCGCGGCGCCGACCTCGCGGGGATCACCTGGGGCCGCGCGCGGGTGCACCTGTACGGCTCGACGCATGCGCTGCTGGTCTCCGCGCAGACCGCCCGGCTCGGCGCCTTCAACCGCGCGGTCTTCCGGTTGGTGTACGCCTACGGCCGCTCGGACGGGACGTTCGGGCCGCTGCGCACGCTGGCCGAGGAGACCACCCAGCAGGTCTCGGCCGCCAACGGCAAGGGCCAGGCGCTGGTCGCCTGGCGCGACCGCCGCACCGGCGTCACGCGCGTCCGCGAGCGCCCGGCCGGCGGGTCCTTCGGCGCGACGCGGCAGCTCGGCGACAGCGGCACGAACGCGGCCGCGGTCGGCGAGGGCGGCGACCGCGTGCTGGCGTGGTGGGGCAAGGACGGGCTGATGGCGCGCGTGCGGCGGCCCGGCCACGGCTGGGGCTCGGCCCTGCTCGCCGTGCGCACGCCGGCGGTGGCCAACGCGCAGGTCCGCGCGCTCGTCGCGCCGGGCGGGCGCGTCGTGCTCGCGTGGGAGAGCGCCGACGTGCGCGAGGGCCGCGCGACGCCGGTCCGCGCGGGCGTGGCGCTGCGCGACCGCACCGGCGGGTGGCGCCGCTTCGCGCTGGAGTCCGGCACGACCCCGGCGGCCTTCGACCCCGAGGCGTCCGCCAAGCCGGTGCTCGACGCGCAGGGCCGGCTCGCGGTCGCCTACACCGGCGTGGTCGACGAGGTCGCGACCGCGCGGGTCGCGCGGGTGACGTCCTCCGGCGTGCGCGTCCGCGTCACGCTCGGCCAGGGCCAGGTCCAGGACGCCGCCGCGGCCTCGGGCGGCGCGCTGGCGGTGGCGTGGACGGCGCGCGACGCGCAGCGCACGGTCGTGTGGGTCTCGCTGCGGCGCCCGGGCGCGCCCGCGTTCGACTCGCCCGCGGCCCTGACCTCGCCGGACGGCGCGGGCTTCGGCACCGCCCGGGTGGCCTTCGGGCCCGACGGCCGGGCGCTGGTGGTGTGGACCGAGCAGCGTGACGGCCACGGCGTGCTCGCCGCGGCGAGCGGGCCCTAGGAGGCGAGGCGCCGGTCGGCGGCCGCGAAGCGCTCGCGGGCGAGGTCCTCGAACGCGGGCCAGTCCGCGGGCCGCCCGTCCGGGCGGCGCACGAGCGCGGGGAGGCCGCGGGGCAGCGCGGCCAGGCGCTCGCCCAGCGGGGTCTCGCGCAGGTGCTCGGTCATCGTCCGCACCGCGGTCTCGATGACCTCGTGGCGCCGCGCGCGGCTCATGAGGTTCGTCCCCATCGCGTCGAGGTCGTGGACGGTGGGCTGCACGAGCACGACCTCGGCGCCGGTCTCGCGCACGAGCCGCGCCTCGCTGCCCAGCCGCCGGCCCGACGCGGTGCGCAGCGGCATCGCCAGCCGGTCGCCGAGGGTCCGCGACCCGCGAGCGTGCAGCGACGACGTCGGGTTCAGGCAGACGACGAGGTCCAGCCGCTCGCCGGCGAGGACGTCGAGGTTGGACATCGAGCGCAGGCCGCCGTCGACGTAGCGACGGCCGGCGATCTCGACCGAGCGGTAGAAGCCGGGGATCGCGCACGACGCGGCGACCGCGTCGGGCAGCCGGGCGGGCGGCGCGTCCTTGCGGCCGAAGACCGCGCGGCGGCCCGTCCCGTAGTCCACCGCCACGGCCCAGAACGCGGGATGCGGCGCCCAGCGCCCGCTGCAGGCGCGGCGGATCGTGTCCTTCAGCGGCTCGGTGGAGAACGGGCCGTGCGGCAGCCAGCCGGCGACGAGCGTGGCGGGCGCGTGCCGGTAGGGGCGGGCCAGCGACGAGAGCGCCAGCCGCCACGAGCCCGGCCCGAGCGCCGGCACCTGCAGGCGCAGGCCCGTCCCGGCCGAGCGGTCGGCCTCCGCCACGGCGCCGCCGTTGGCGTCGACGAGCCCGTCGAGCTCCTCGCCGCCGGAGTGGGCGACCATGAACCACGGCGGCACGCCGCAGGCCAGCAGCCCGCCGACCATCGACCCGGCCGACGTGCCGAGGACGACGTCGGCCGACCCGGGGTCCCAGCCCGTCTCGTCCGCGATCGCCTGCAGCGCGCCGACGAGCCAGGCGCCGCCGAGCACGCCGCCCGCGCCGAGCACCAGGCCGATCCTTGGACGGGTCGCTCCACCCATGGCCGCGACGGTCGCAGCAGCCGCGCCCCGAGCCATCCGCAGTCCGCCGCCGGACCGCAAGGCGGACTACGGAGAGAGGGTGTGCCGTCGTTCCTACCATCGGGTAGCATTCCCGCATGGCCACGACCGCAGAGACTCCTGAGGCCCAGGGCACCCAGGAGCAGGAGCCGCAGTTCAACCTCGCCCTGACCCAGGACCAGAAGGACGTCCGCGACTGGGTGCACGGGTTCGCCGAGCAGGTCGTCCGCCCCGCCGCCCACGAGTGGGACGAGCGCGAGGAGACGCCCTGGCCCGTCATCCAGGAGGCCGCCAAGATCGGCCTGTACGGCTTCGAGGCGCTGCAGCAGTTCGCCGGCGACCCGACCGGCCTGAGCCTGCCGATCGTCCAGGAGGAGCTCTTCTGGGGCGACGCCGGCATCGGCATGGCGATCATGGGCACCGGCCTCGCCGCGGCCTCGATCGTCGGCCAGGGCACGTGGGACCAGGCGATGGAGTGGATCCCGCGCTGCTACGGCACCGAGAGCGAGCCGAAGGTCGCCGCCTTCTGCGCCTCGGAGCCCAACGCCGGCTCGGACGTCTCGGGCATCCGCACCCGCGCCAAGTACGACGAGGCGTCCGACACCTGGACCATCAACGGCCAGAAGGCGTGGGCCACCAACGGCGGCATCGCCGACGTCCACGTCGTCGTCGCGTCGGTCGACCCCGAGCTCGGCTCGCGCGGCCACGCCGCCTTCATCGTCCCGATCGACACGCCCGGCATCGAGCAGGGCGCCAAGGTCAAGAAGCACGGCCTGCGCGCCTCGCACACCGCCGACGTCCACCTCGACGACTGCAAGATCCCGGGCGCCTACCTGCTCGGCGGCAAGGAGAAGCTCGACGAGCGCCTGGCCCGCGTGCGCGAGGGCAAGAAGGGCAAGTCGCAGGCCGCGATGCAGACCTTCGAGGCCACGCGCCCCAGCGTCGGCGCCCAGGCCATCGGCATCGCCCGCGCGGCGTACGAGTACGCGCTCGACTACGCCAAGGAGCGCGAGCAGTTCGGCAAGAAGATCATCGAGAACCAGGCGATCGCCTTCGCCCTGGCCGACATGAAGATGGAGATCGACGCCTGCCGCCTGCTGGTCTGGCGCGCGGCGTGGATGGCCCGCAACGGCATCCGCTTCGAGAACGCCGAGGGCTCGATGTCCAAGCTCAAGGCCGGCGAGGTCGCCGTCTGGGCCACCGAGCGCGCCATCCACATCCTGGGCGGCAACGGCTACACGCGGGAGTACCCTGTGGAGCGGTGGCACCGCGACGCGAAGATCTACACGATCTTCGAGGGGACCAGCGAGATGCAGCGGCTCGTCATCTCGCGCGCGATCTCGGGGATGCGCATCACCTGATGCCCGCGGCACGGGCACGGGCGGCGCACCTCGGTCCCGAGCTGCGCCGCCCGCTCGTCCTCGACGCGGCCCTGCCGCTGTTCGCCGCCGACGGCTACGAGGCGGTGTCGATGCAGGCCATCGCCGACGCGGCGGCGGTCTCCAAGCCGGTCCTCTACTCCTGCTTCCCCAGCAAGGAGGAGCTGTTCGGCGAGCTCGTGCGCCGCGAGGACCGGCGGCTGTGGGACCTCGTCGAGGACTCCGTCCCGATGCCGGGCGAGCGCGAGGACCACGAGGCGCTGCTGCGCCGCGGCCTCACCGGGCTGCTGCGCGCGGTCGCCGCGGCGCCCGACTCGTTCCGCGTCATCTACGTCCAGCCCGCGGGCGAGGACCGCGTCGAGCGCGGCCGCGAGCACTGGGAGCACCGGATGGCGGAGGTCGTCGCGGCGCGCTCGACGGTCGCCGACCGCGAGGCGCGCGTGCTCGGCCGCCTGCTGGTCGCCGCCGCGGAGATCGGCTTCCGCGCGCTGCTCGAGGAGCCGGGCCAGTGGGACCCCGACGAGCTCGCCGACTACCTGGCGCGCATGCTCGTCCGCGGCTTCGGCGGCACGTGACGCCGCCGGCGATCTTCATCACGCAGCTCGACCCCGGCGACCGCCCCGGGCCGCTGCTGGCGGTCAAGGACCTCTTCGACACCGCGGGGGTGCGGACGACCTACGGGTCGGTCGTCTTCCGCGAGCACGTGCCGGACGCCAGCGCCGAGGCGGTGCTGCGCCTCGAGCGCGCCGGCTACGTCCCGGTCGGCAAGGCCAACCTCCACGAGTTCGCCTGGGGCATCACCTCCGAGAACCCGCACTACGGCCCGGTGCCCAACCCGCTGCGCGAGGGCCGCGTCGCGGGCGGCTCCAGCGGCGGCAACGCGGCGGCGATCGCGGCCGGGCTGGCCGACGCGGGGCTGGGCACCGACTCGGGCGGCTCGATCCGCATCCCCGCGGCGTGCTGCGGCATCACCGGGTTCAAGCCGACGCACGGGCTCGTGCCGCTCGACGGCTGCTTCCCGCTGGCGCCGAGCTTCGACCACGCCGGGCCGATGGCGCGCGACGTCGCCGGGTGCGCGGCGATGATGCCCGCGCTGGCGCCGGGCTTCGCGCCCGCCGCGCTGGACGACCTGGGCGACCTGCGCGTCGGCGTGGCGTGGACCGACCGCGCCGAGCCGCTGGTGCGCGAGCGCGTCGAGGCCGCCGCGGCGCTCGCCGGCGCGCGCCCCGTCGAGCTGCCGGTCCCCGAGGACGTCTACGCGGTGTTCCTGCGCGAGGCGGCCGACGTGCACCGCACGCTCTTCGCCGAGCACCGCACGTTGTACGGGTACAACGTCGCCTACAAGATCGAGCGCGCGCTGGAGGTGCAGGACGCCGCGGTCGCCGCCGCGCGCGCCGCGCTGGAGCGCTACCGCGAGCAGGTGGCCGCCGTGTTCGAGGACGTCGACCTCGTGGTCACGCCGACCATCCCGTGGGTCGCGCCGCCGATGGGCCTCGGC
>JACRMD010000225.1 GCA_016215085.1 Solirubrobacterales bacterium
GCGCACCGGCGACGTCGCCGCGGCGGTCGCCGCCGCGCAGGCCGCCGAGCCCGCCACCGCGCGCCACCAGGCGACCGGGACGGCCACGGCCGCGCGCCCGCGCGCGCCCCGGCAGCCCAAGCCCCCGACCGTCGTGCTGCAGCCGGTCAAGCCGCGCCGGCGCTGGGCCGGCCCGGCGAGGGCCGTCGTCGTGCTGGCGATCCTGGTGGCCATCCTCGGCAGCGCGGCGTGGATCGCCAGCCGCGGCGTGTTCTTCGTCGGCACCGACGAGCAGGGCTTCGTCACGCTGTACCGCGGCCTGCCGTACGAGCTGCCGGGCCTCAAGCTCTACAACGAGGAGTTCGAGAGCGGCGTGCCGATGCAGGCGCTGCCGGCGCGCGCGCGGCAGACCGTCGAGGACCACGAGCTGCGCTCCGAGGACGACGCGCGCGACCTCATCCGGCGCATCGAGCAGGGCGAGCTCGCCGGGCAGGGATGAGCGCCCGCAACCGCGAGCTCTTCGCGCTGATCCCGGCGTCGCTCCTGGTCACCGCCGGCTTCGCCGCGGTCTTCGTGCAGCGCGACGACGTGCTCAGCAACGTGTCGCTGACCTACGGCGCGCTCTTCCTGGGGCTGTGCTTCGGCGCGCACCTGGTCATCCGGTTCACGCTGCCCAACGCCGACCCGTACCTCTTCCCGCTCGTCGCGCTGCTGGCGTGCTTCGGCCTGGTGATGATCTACCGGATCGACGAGGACCTCGCGCGCGAGCAGGCGCAGTGGTTCGTCATCGGCCTGGCGTGCTTCGCCGGGACGATCATCGCCTTCCGTGACTACCGCGTGCTCGAGCGCTACCGCTACACGATCGCGCTCGGCGGCCTCGTCCTGCTGCTGCTGCCGCGCGTGCCGGGGATCGGCGCGCAGGTCAACGGCGCGTACCTCGGCCTGAAGATCGGGCCGATCTCGTTCCAGCCGGCCGAGCTGGCGAAGATCGCGATCGTCATCTTCCTGGCGTCCTACCTGCGCGACACGCGCCAGCTGCTGGTGACCGCCGGCCGCCGCGTCGCGGGCGTCACGATCCCGCCGCTCAAGCACTTCGGCCCGCTGCTGGTCGTCTGGGGCCTGTCGATGGTCCTGCTGGTCTTCATCCGCGACCTCGGCTCGTCGCTGATGTTCTTCGGGGCCTTCCTGGCGCTGGTCTACGTCGCGACGAACCGCCTGTCGTTCCCGCTGATCGGGCTCGCGCTGTTCGCCGTCGGCGCATGGTTCTTCGCGAGCACCGTCGGCCACGTCCAGAACCGCGTCGACGCGGCAGCTACCAGATCGCGCAGTCCCTCTTCGCGCAGGGCGACGGCGGGCTGTTCGGCCAGGGTTTCGGCCAGGCGCTGATCACCTACGGCACCGGCGAGGACAAGATCAACCTGCTGCCGGCCGCGCACACCGACCTCATCTACGCGGTCATCACGAGCGAGCTGGGGCTGTTCGGCGCCTGCGCGCTGCTGCTGACCTACCTGCTGATCTGCGAGCGCGGCTTCAAGATCGCGATGCTCGCGCGCGACTCGTTCTCCAAGCTGCTGGCCGCCGGGCTCACGGCGGTCTTCGCGCTGCAGGTCTTCGTGATCGTCGGCGGCGTGACGAAGGTCATCCCCCTCACCGGCGTCACGCTGCCGTTCGTCAGCTACGGCGGGTCGAGCATCGTGGCCAACTTCGTCCTGCTGGCCCTGCTGCTGCTGGTCTCCGACCGGGCGCGGCGCGAGGCGGTGAGCGTCCGGTGAACGCCCCGATCTCGCGCCTGTTCGCGATCACGCTGCTGCTCTTCGCGGTGCTCGTGTTCTTCACCTCGAAGTGGACCGTCTTCGAGGCCGAGGACCTGCGCGCCAACCGCCTCAACGCGCGGCCGCTGCTGGAGCAGACCTTCATCGAGCGCGGGCGGATCCGCTCGGCCGACCGCGAGGTCGTGGCGCGGTCGGTCCGCCACCGCGACGACACGTTCTCGCGCGTCTACCCCCAGCAGGGCCTGTTCGCCCACGCGGTCGGCTTCTCGTTCGTGGACCGCGGCCAGGACGGCATCGAGCGCTACTACAACGACGAGCTCACCGGCAAGGACGACCCGCTGGGCAACGTCATCGACCAGCTGTCGGGCAACCAGAAGCAGGGCGACGACCTCGACACGCACCTCGACGCGAAGGCCCAGCGCGTCGCGCTCGAGGGCCTCGCCGGGCGCAAGGGCGCGGTCGTCGCGCTGGACCCGCAGACCGGCGCGGTGCAGGTGATGGCCTCCGTCCCGGGGTACGACCCCAACGACGTCGACCGCCCGAAGGTCCTCTCCCAGCTCAACCGCGACGACGCCAACGCGCCGCTGGTCAACCGCGCGACGCAGGCCGGCTACCCGCCCGGCTCGACCATGAAGGTCGTCACCGCCATCGCGGCGATCGACTCCGGCAAGTTCCAGCCCGGCTCCCAGGTCAGCGGCGAGAACGGCAAGAAGATCTCCGGCGTGCCGCTCAACAACTTCGGCGGCGAGGACTTCGGCCAGATCGACCTCACCTTCGCCCTGACGAAGTCGGTCAACACCGCGTGGGCCGCCGTCGGCGAGTCGCTGGGCAAGGCGACGATGCAGAAGTACATGAAGCGCCTGGGCTTCGGGTCGGACCCGCCGATGGACTACCCCGACGAGCAGATGCGGCCCAGCGGCGAGTACGTCAAGGGCCGCGTCGTGCCGGCCACCCACCCGGCCGTGGACGTCGGGCGCATGGCCATCGGGCAGGACAAGCTCAACGTCACGCCGCTGCAGATGGCGATGGTCGCCGCCGCGGTGGCCAACGACGGCAAGCTGATGGCGCCGCGCATCGGCGACCGGTTCATCGACCCCGACGGGCGCACCAACGACGTCGAGACCGACGAGATGAGCGAGGTCATGTCGGTCGACTCGGCGCGGAAGGTCAACCAGATGATGCAGAACGTCGTGCGCGAGGGATCGGGCACGGCCGCTGCGCTCCAGGGCATCGACGTGGCCGGCAAGACCGGCACCGCCGAGGTCGACCGGCCGTGCGGCCCCAACCAGGTGTGGTTCATCGGCTTCGCGCCGGCCCGGGACCCGAAGGTGGCGGTGGCGGTCACCCTGGAGTGCAGCGACGCCACGGGCGGTACCGTTGCCGCCCCGATCGCCAAGCGCGTGATGGAGAGCCTCCTGCGGTGAGCGACATGCCGACCACCTCCACGATCATCGACGGGCGCTACCGCGTCGTCCGTCGCGTGGGCTCCGGCGGGATGGCCGACGTCTTCTGCGCCGAGGACCTGCAGCTCGGGCGCAACGTCGCGCTCAAGCTCCTGCACCGCCGCTTCGCCGAGGACGCCGAGTTCGTCGAGCGCTTCCGCCGCGAGGCCTCGTCGGCGGCCGGCCTCCAGCACCCGCACGTCGTGTCGGTCTACGACCGCGGCGAGTGGGACGGCACCTACTACATCGCGATGGAGTACCTCGAGGGCCGCACCCTGAAGCGGGTCATCGTGGACGAGGCGCCGCTGGACCCCTCGCGCGCCACCGACCTGACGATCCAGATCCTGCGCGCCGCCCGCTTCGCCCACAAGCGCGGGATCATCCACCGCGACCTCAAGCCCCACAACGTCATCGTCGATGACGAGGGCCGGGCCAAGGTCACCGACTTCGGGATCGCCCGGGCCGGCGCGTCGGACATGACGCAGACCGGGTCGATCATGGGGACCGCGCAGTACCTCTCGCCCGAGCAGGCCCAGGGCCACGCGGTCCACGCGTCCAGCGACCTGTACTCGATCGGGATCATCCTGTACGAGATGCTCACCGGGCGGGTGCCGTTCGACGGCGAGAGCGCGGTGACCATCGCGCTCAAGCAGGTCTCCGAGACGCCCGAGCCGCCGAGCCGCTTCAACGCCGCGGTCTCGCCGGCGCTGGAGGCGGTGGTCATGCGGGCGCTGGAGAAGGACCCGCACCGCCGCTTCGCCGACGCCGACGAGTTCATCTCGGCGCTCGAGCACGCCGGCGCCGCCCCGCAGCACACCGCGGGCATCACCGCGCTGGCGCCCGCCGCCGGCGTGGCCGCCGCCTACGCGGCGACCGACGCGACGTCCGTGGCGCCGCCGCCGGTGTACGGCGAGGAGGTCGTCGTCGAGGACCGCGGGCCGCTGCCGCCCGACGAGGGAGGCGGAAGTTGGTGGATCGCCTTGTTGATCGGCCTCCTCGTCACCGCGGCGCTCCTCTTCTTCTTGCTGCGCGGTTCGGACAAGGTCGAAGTCCCCAACGTGGTGGGCAACCCGGAACCAGAGGCGACGCTCGTCCTGAAGCGCAAGGGGTTTTCCACGGACATCGTCAACAAGGAGAGCGCCGACAGGCCGAAGGGCACGGTCATCGGCCAGGACCCCGCGGGCGGCTCGCGCGCGGACAAGGGCTCAACGGTGACCTTGGTGGTCTCCGCGGGCCCCGGCACCGCGCGCGTGCCCGAGGTCGAGGGCGAAGGCCGCAACACCGCGGCCAAGGAGCTCGAGAAGCTGGGGCTCAACGTCGAGGAGGTTGAGCAGTTCGACGACACGGTCGGCACCGACCGCGTCATCGAGACGCGGCCGGCGGCCGGGACCGAGCTCGAGAAGGGCTCGACGGTGACGCTCGTGGTCTCCAAGGGCAAGGAGCGCCTGGGCGTGCCCGGCGTCGTCGGGCAGACCGAGGAGGACGCCCGCACGACGCTCGAGGACGCCGGCTTCCGCGTCTCCACCAAGGAGCAGGAGAGCGAGGACAAGGACCCGGGCACGGTGCTGGCGCAGGACCCGGACGCCGGCACGCGCCTGCCGAAGGGCTCGACGGTCACCCTCACCGTGGCCAAGGAGCCCGCCGACGTGGCGGTGCCCGACGTGGTCGGCAAGGACCAGGCCGACGCGACCGACCAGCTCTCGGGCGACGGCTTCCGCGTCTCGACCGAGGAGCAGGAGGTCACGACGCCCGACGACGACGGCAAGGTGCTCAAGCAGGACCCGTCCGGCGGACGTGCGAAGAAGGGGTCGCGCGTGACGATCACCGTGGGCCGCTTCAACCCCGACCTCAACCCGGACCCCGGCGCCGGCCAGACGACCACCACGCCAGGTGGCACCGGCGGCGCCGACGGGACGACGACGACGCCATGAGGGTCGCCGTCCTCGCCGGCGGGCGCTCGTCCGAGCACGAGGTGTCGCTCGGCAGCGCCGCCTCGGTGCGCGACGGCCTCCAGGAGGCCGGACACGACGTGCTGTGGGTCGACCTCGGCCGCGACGGCACGTGGTCGCACGACGGCGACGAGCTCGACCTGCGCCCGGCGCGCGGGCTGCTGGGCGCGGACGTGGTCTTCCCCGTCCTGCACGGCCCCTACGGCGAGGACGGCACGGTCCAGGGCCTGCTCGAGCTGCTCGACGTCCCGTACGTCGGCTCCGGCGTGCTGGCCAGCGCGCTGTGCATGGACAAGGTCCTCTTCAAGCAGGTCATGGCGCAGGTCGGGATGCCGCAGGTCGGCTACGCGCTGGTCGAGGCCGGCCGCGCGCGCCCGGACCTGACGCGCCTGGGCCTGCCCGTGTGGGTCAAGCCGGCGCGGCTGGGCTCGTCGGTCGGGATCGTGCGCGTCTCCGACGCCGCCGACCTCGACGCGGCCCTGGAGGAGGCCTTCGCCCACGATCCGCGCGTGATCGTCGAGGCCTCGGCCCGGGGCCTGGAGGTCGAGTGCTCGGTGCTGGGCGACACGCACGACGCGCGCGCGTCGCAGCCCGGCGAGATCGTCCTGCTCAAGGGCGCCGGCTGGTACGACTACGAGGCCAAGTACGCCGACGGCGGGATGCGCCTGGAGGTGCCGGCACGCGTCCCCGAGCACGTGCGCGAGCGCGTCCGCATGCTGGCCGTCGAGGCGTTCGCCGCCGCCGGCTGCACGGGCCTGGCGCGGGCCGACTTCTTCGTCGACGGCGAGGAGGTCCTGCTCAACGAGCTCAACACGATGCCCGGGTTCACCCCGACGTCGGTGTACGGCAAGCTCTGGGCCGAGTCCGGGCTGGCCTACCCCGACCTCGTCGACGAGCTGTGCCGCATCGCGGTCGCGCGCTTCGCGTCCGAGCGCGCGTACCGCCACTGACCGCCGCTCAGCAGGTCCCGGCCGTCACGCACGGGTCGACGACCCGCAGCCGGCGCGCCCAGTCCACGCCGTCACGCAGGCCCAGCACGTAGTGGTCCTCCCACGCCGGGGCGCCCGCCCAGCGCGCGAACGCCGCGAGCTGGTCCTCGACGCCGAACGAGGTGTAGGTCAACCCCGACTCCGCCTGCACGCCCCACGTCTCGCCGCCCGTGTCGCCGAGGTACATCCCGTACTTGGCCATCGCGGTCAGGATCGCGCGCTTCCACTGCGGGACGTCCAGTGCCGCCAGCTCCGCGTGGGAGAGGTCGAGCTGGAGCCGCGCGCCCATCGGCGGGGCGTCGTCCGCCGGCAGCCCGAGCGCGGAGCAGGGCCGCCCCGAGCCGCTCGCGGGGTGGACGCGGCGGCCGCTGTCGCACGGCGCGACCAGGAACAGCGCGTGCTCGATGCGGCCCGCGGCGAGCTCCGGCGCCCGGATGATGCCCGCCAGGCCGCCGAAGCCCGCCGCGGTCGCGCCCGAGCCGAGCCCGTCGCCGTCGATGCGCGTGCGCCCGCCCCAGGCGAAGCGCAGACTCCCGCCGCCGGGCGGCTTGTCCTGCACCGCCCACAGGTCGTACTCCCAGCCCGACGCCTGGTCGACCACGGTCAGGTGGTTGTCGCCGGCCCCCGCCGCCCGCGCGGCCGACGGGATCCGCACCTTCAGGCCCTCGATCTCGCACCGGCCCCAGGGCATCGTGCAGTCCAGGGTGTAGGCCGGGGTCCTGCGCCCGCGTGTAGTACACGGGGTGGCCCCAGTCCTCGGCCGGCGGGAGGCCGGCCGACAGGTTCGCCGGGCCCGAGCGGGTGAGCCGGGCGACGATCGCCGCCGACCCGCGCGCGAGCCGCGGCTCCGCCGGCAGC
>JACRMD010000226.1 GCA_016215085.1 Solirubrobacterales bacterium
CGGCGCGCGCTCGGCCACGACGACGGCTCCCGCGGAGGCGCAGGAGGCGGCCACGGGGCAGCGGCCGCAGGCGGCGTCGCGCGCCCGGCAGACCGTGGCGCCGAGCTCCATCAGCGCCTGGCCCAGGTCGGGCGGCGGCGCGGGCGGCGGCTCCCACCCCGTGCGCTCCAGCACGCGGGCGACGTTCGTGTCGACCGGCAGCTCGGGCCGGCCGAAGGCGAACGCGCCGACGGCCGCCGCGGTGTACGGGCCGATCCCCGGCAGCTCGCGCAGGTCCTCGGGCCAGCCGCGCTCGGCCACCACCCGGCAGGCCTCCTGCAGCCGCAGCGCCCGGCGGTTGTAGCCGAGCCCGACCCAGGCGGCCAGGACGTCGGCCGCCGGCGCCGCGGCGAGGGCCTCCGGCGTGGGCCAGCGCTCCAGCCACGCCTCGTAACGCGGCACGACCCGGGCGACCTGCGTCTGCTGGAGCATGACCTCGCTGACGAGGACCGCGTACGGGTCGTCGGTGCGCCGCCACGGCAGGTCCCGCGCGGACCGCGCGTACCAGTCCAGGACCGCGTCGAGCACCGGCGGCAGGCTACCTTCGAGCGGTGACCGACCGCGAGGAGTACCCGCAGCGCCGCTTCGCCCTGCCGCCCGACGCGACCGAGGTGGTCCTCGTCCGCCACGGCGCGTCGCAGGCCGCCGTGCCCGGCGAGCCCTTCGAGCTGCTCGAGGGCCACGCCGACCCGCCGCTCTCCGACGAGGGCCGCCGCCAGGCCGCGCTGGTGGGCGAGCGCCTGTCCGCCGAGCGGCTCGACGGCGTGTTCGTGACGCCGCTGCAGCGCACGCGCCAGACGGCCGAGCCGCTGGTGGCGCGCAACGGCCACGAGCCGGTCGTCGTGCCCGAGCTGCGCGAGGTCCGCCTCGGCGAGTGGGAGGGCGGCGAGATGCGCATCCGCGCGCGCCAGGGCGACCCGATGTTCCTGCGGATCATCCAGGAGGAGCGCTGGGACGTGATCCCGGGCGCGGAGCCGATGGACGAGTTCGGCGCGCGCGTCGCGGCCGGGCTGGAGTCGATCGTGGCGCAGGCCGGGGCGGGCGCGCGGGTCGCCGCGTTCGTGCACGGCGGCGTCATCGGCGAGATCTGCCGCCAGGTCACCCGCAGCCGCCCCTTCGCGTTCGTCCACGCCGACAACTGCTCGATCACGAGCGTGGTCGCCTTCGCCGAAGGCCACCGGCTCCTGCGCTCGTTCAACGACACGAGCCACCTCGGCGAGGCGCCCGCGGTCGCCGGCTGACCCGCCGCGCACCGCCCCCGCCGCCGCGAGTGTCGACTTCGTCAGGCTCAGCCTGACCAACTCGACACTCGGCGCTCGCCCGCGCCGCCAGCGTGCGCCGCGCGGTCTGCTCGGGCGTGACGGCCTGCACCACAGCGCCGGCCGGCTCCGCTCCGGCCAGCGCCGCGATGACCACCCCCGGGACCACCCACCCCGCACGTGGAGGGGAGGTACCCGCCCGGAAGCGGGTGCAACGGCGGAAGTTCGGACGAGGTGCTAGGCCGGCGCCTCGAGGTCCGTGAGCTGCCTGAGGTCGCGCCGCAGCTCGCGGATCTCGTCGCGCAGGCGCGCCGCGTACTCGAAGCGCAGGTCCTCGGCCGCCGCGAGCATCTCCTCCTCGAGCTCGACGATCGTGCGCTCGAGCTCGGTGGTGGTCATCGCGTCGCTCTTGACCCGCTTGCGGTCGCTGCGCCGCTTGCCCTTCGGCGTCTTGGAGTCGCCCTGCAGGAACTCGGCGATGTCCGAGATGCCCTTGACGATCGACGCGGCCGTGATGCCGTGCTCCTCGTTGTAGGCCAGCTGGATCGCGCGGCGGCGGTCGGTCTCCTCGATCGCCGCCTTCATCGCCGCCGTCTCCTTGTCGGCGTACATGAGCACCGTGCCGTCGACGTTGCGCGCCGCGCGGCCGATGGTCTGGATCAGCGACGTCTCGCCGCGGAGGAAGCCCTCCTTGTCGGCGTCGAGGATCGCCACGAGCGAGACCTCGGGGAGGTCCAGGCCCTCGCGCAGGAGGTTGACGCCGACGAGCACGTCGTACTCGCCCAGCCGCAGGTCGCGGATGATCTGGATGCGCTCGAGCGTGTCGACCTCGGAGTGCAGGTAGCGGACCTTGAACCCCATCTCGAGCAGGTAGTCCGTCAGGTCCTCGCTCATCTTCTTGGTGAGCGTGGTGACCAGCACGCGCTCGTCCTTGTCGACGCGCTTGCGGACCTCGTTCATCAGGTCGTCGATCTGGTTGCGCGTCTCGCGCACCTCGATCGCCGGGTCCACGATGCCCGTCGGGCGGACGATCTGCTCGACGATCCGCTTGGAGTTGCGCTTCTCGTAGTCGCCCGGCGTCGCAGAGACGAACACCATCTGCTTGGTGATCGACAGGAACTCGTCGAAGGTCTGGGGCCGGTTGTCCATGGCCGACGGCAGCCGGAACCCGTAGTCGACGAGCGTCTGCTTGCGCGAGCGGTCGCCCTCGAACATGCCGCCGATCTGCGGCACGGTCTGGTGGCTCTCGTCGATCATGAGGACGAAGTCCTCGGGGAAGTAGTCGATGAGGCAGTACGGCCGGTCGCCGGGCATGCGGCCGTCGAGGATGCGCGAGTAGTTCTCGATGCCCGAGCAGAAGCCCATCTCGCGCAGCATCTCCATGTCGTACTGGGTGCGCTGGCGCAGGCGGTGGCTCTCCAGCAGCTTGCCCTCGGCCTCGAGCTCCTGGCACCGGTGGTTGAGCTCGCGCGCGATCTCCTCGACCGCGCGGTCCATCGTGCCCTCGCGCACGTTGTAGTGCGACGCCGGCCAGATGCCCACGTGCTCGAGGTCGTCCTCCACGAGCTCGCCGGTCAGCGGGTCGAAGTGCTGCAGCCGCTCGACCTCGTCGCCGAAGAACGTGATCCGGTAGGCCGTCCCCTCGGCGTAGGCCGGGTAGACCTCCAGCGCCTCGCCGCGCACCCGGAAGGTCCCGCGCCCGAGCGCCGTGTCGTTGCGGTTGTACTGGATCGAGACGAGCTTGCGCAGGAGCAGGTCGCGGTCGGTCACCTGCCCCTTGGTCAGGACGATCAGGTTGTCGTTGTAGGTCTCCGGGGAGCCGAGGCCGAAGATCGCCGACACCGACGCCACGATGATCACGTCGCGGCGCCCGAAGAGCGCCGCCGTCGCCGCGTGGCGCAGCCGGTCGATCTCCTGGTTGATCGCCGAGTCCTTCTCGATGTACAGGTCCTTGGACGGGACGTAGGCCTCGGGCTGGTAGTAGTCGTAGTACGAGACGAAGTACTCGACCGCGTTGTCGGGGAAGTACGTCCGGAACTCGTTGCAGAGCTGCGCGGCCAGCGTCTTGTTGTGGGCCATGACCAGGGTCGGGCGCTGCACGCGCTCGATGACCCCGGCCATCGTCATGGTCTTGCCGGTGCCGGTGGCACCCAGCAGCGTGGTGAAGCGCTCGCCCACATCCAGTGCCTCGGAGATCTGGTCGATCGCCTTCGGCTGGTCTGCGGTCGGCGCGTAGGCGGCGTCAAGGCGGAAGGGCGGCATCCCACCAGGCAGGGTAGTCGCCCCTCCGGACGGAACGGTTCGGGGCCGAGCGATGGGGCCTGGCCCCACCTCTCGCGAGCGCGCCGACACGCCGCCGTTTGGGGCGCTGAGCGGGCGGAAACACCTCGGCCCACATCGCGGGGGCGCCCGCCGCCCCCGCTCCGGAACCAGCAGCAGCAGGGGGCACCATCGTGGCGATCGCAGCGGGGCGCAGTGGCGGCGTGACCGACCGGCCGGCGAGGACCGGCCCCTTCGCGACCAAGCCGGCCGAGGCGCTCGTCGCCGACACGCAGCACGGCGACGGCCTGCGCCGCGCGGTCGGGGCGCTGAGCCTCACCGCGATGGGCCTGGGCGCCATCATCGGCACCGGCATCTTCGTGATCATCGGCGAGGCGATCGGCATCGCCGGCCCGGCGATCGTCCTGAGCTTCGCGCTGGCGGGCGTCACCTGCGTCTTCAGCGCCCTGAGCTACAGCGAGCTGGCCTCGACGATCCCGGTCAGCGGCTCGGCCTACACGTACTCGTACGCGACCCTCGGCGAGCTCGTCGCGTGGATCATCGGCTGGGACCTGATCCTCGAGTACGGCGTGTCGGTCGCCGCCGTCGCGGTCGGCTGGGGCGGCTACCTGCAGTCGCTGCTGGACTCGCTGTTCGGCATCTCCCTGCCCGACTCGATCGCCGGCCCGCCGGGCGACGGCGGCACGTTCAACCTCCCCGCGGTCTTCCTCGTGCTCGCCGTCACCGCGCTGCTGTGCGTCGGCGTGCGCGAGAGCGCCCGCACCAACGCCGGCATGGTCCTCTTCAAGGTCGGCGTCCTGATCTTCTTCATCATCATCGGGCTGGCGACGCTCCTGGGCGGCGACGGCGGCAAGGGCGGCTTCTCCCCGTTCGCCGAGCACGGCACCTCGGGCGTCGTGGACGCCGCGGCGCTGATCTTCTTCGCCTACATCGGCTTCGACGCGGTCTCGACCTCCGGCGAGGAGGCCGAGAAACCCCAGCGCGACCTGCCGCGCGCGATCGTCGGCTCGCTGCTGATCGCGACGCTCGTCTACATCGCCGTGTCGCTCGTCACCGTCGGGCTGGCGCCGGCCGACAAGCTCGCCGGCTCCGAGGCTCCGCTGGCCGACGCGCTGGAGATCGGCGGCGGCTACGGCGCCTGGGCGGCCGACATCCTCAGCGTCGGCGCGCTCGTCGCGATCACGTCGGTGGTGCTGACCGTGCTCTACGGCCAGACGCGCATCATGTTCGCGATGACGCGCGACGGGCTGCTGCCCCGCGCGTGGGGCAAGCTGTCGGCCCGCCGCACCCCCGTGCGCATCACCGCCGCCTTCGGCCTGGGCATCGCGGTCCTCGCGGCGTTCGTGCCGCTGACCGAGATCGCCAAGCTGGTGAACATCGGGACGCTCTTCGCGTTCCTGCTGGTCAACATCGGCGTCATCGTGCTGCGGCGCACGCAGCCCGACCTCGAGCGCGGGTTCCGCGTGCCGTTCGTGCCGGTGTTCCCGCTGATCGGCTCCGCGCTGTGCATCTACCTGATGACCAAGCTCGAGGCCGAGACGTGGCTGCGCTTCGGCGCCTGGCTGATCGCGGGCCTGGCGATCTACGGCCTGTACGGCCGCACGCACTCGCGGCTGCAGCGCGGCGAGGACCTCACGCAGCCCGCGTCAGGGCCGGCCGCCTGACCGGGGCGCGGCCGGCCACGTTGGCCGCCACGAGCGCCGCCATCGCGATGCCCGCGCCGAGCAGCTCGACCGGCGCGGGCTCCGCCCCGCGGAACGCCTCGATCGCGAACGTCGTCACCGGCACGAGGTTCATGAACAGCGCCGCGTTGGCCGGGCCGAGCCGGCGCACGCCCGCGTTCCAGCCCAGGACGCCGAGCACCGCGCCGAACACGACGACGTACGCCAGCTGCGGCGCGACCGCGGCGACGTCGTCCGCCGACGGGGCGGTCAGCACCCCGGTGACGTCGCCCGCGATGGCGATCGCGATGATGGAGAGGGTCCCCGCGGCCGCGCTGAGCGCCGTGTAGCGCAGCGGCGACCAGTCCGGGACCTCGGCCGCGCCGAGCGTGTAGCGGACCCAGCAGACCGCGGCGGCCAGCACGAGCACGTCGCCCGCGCCGCCGTGGACGGCCGCGGCGGGGTCGCCGTCGGTGATGACCAGCGCGACGCCCAGCAGCGCGACGCCGACGCAGGCCAGCAGACGGGTCGCGGGCCGCTCGCCCGTCATCCGCCAGCGGGCGAGCACGGTGATCAGCGGCATCGTCGCGACGATCAGCGCGGCGTGCTGGGGCGTGGTGTGCGGCAGCCCCGCGAACGACAGCAGGTTGAAGCCGGCGAACCCGGCGGTGCCCAGCACGAAGGCGCGGCCGAAGCGGCCCTCGTAGCGCAGGGCGCGGCGGCCCTCGACGGCGGCCAGCAGCCCCAGGAAGACGAGGGCGGCGCTGCCGTAGCGGATCGCGGTGATGTGGGCGGCGTCCACGCGCTGCAGCGCGCTGTCGGCGATGGGGAACATCGCGCCCCAGCAGAGGACGGCGGTGAGGGAGGGAAGGAAGGAGGGCATGGTTCGATCGTCATCGAACCTAACACGTCGTTCGACGAGTGTCGAACCACACGGTACCCTCTTCCCCGTGGAGCTCTTCGAGCCCGAGACCGCCGACCTCGACCTGACCGCCGTCCTGCAGGCGCTCGGCGACCCGATCCGGCTGCGGATCGTCCGCGAGCTGGCCGACTGCGAGGGCGAGCGGACCTGCGGCACCTTCGAGCTCGGCGTCAGCAAGGCCACCCGCTCGCACCACTTCAAGGTCCTGCGCGAGGCCGGCGTCACGCGGACGCGCCCGGAGGGCACCCACCGCCACGTCCGGCTGCGCCGCGAGGACCTCGACGCCCGGTTCCCCGGGCTGCTGGACGCGGTGCTGGCTAGGACGCCAGCCGCGCGATGACCCGCCGCGCCACCTCGGCGCACAGGTCGGGCCGCGGGCCCTGCCCGTCGAGCGCGACGGTCACGTAGAACAGCGCCGGCTCGTCGAGCACGAACAGCGTGTCGTCGCGCTGGATCGCGGCGTCCCCCAGCCCGGCCACCGCGACGCCGTCGTCGCTGACGTGCTCGGCGAGGTAGTGGTGCCAGTGGACGGCCGCGTCGAAGTCGTCGTCCTCGGCGCCGTGGAAGCAGCTCACCTCGACCGACCAGCGCGCGTGGCCGCGGCCGGTGGCCTCGTAGCGGACGCCGGTCGTGTCGTCGGCGTAGGTGAGGATCGGGCCGCCGAGCGGCACGCCGGCCGCCTCGGAGGCCTCCGCGGCGCGCCCAGCAGCCACGTCGGGTCGGGCGCGCCGTGCTCGCGGGCGCGCTCGAGCACGCGCAGCTCGTGCTCGTCGAGCTCGCCCGGCGCCGCGGGCGTGATGGCGGTGGTCGCGCGCAGCTCGCGAACCTCGTCGAGCTGGGTCTTGGCGACGGCGGCCGCGCGCGCGGCCTTCTGCAGGAATCCCATGCGTCGAGGATGCCGTCGCGCGGGCGCGGCGGCATCGGGGGGTCGCCTAGTGGCCGGCCGCGCCGGCCCGACCCCTACTTCGCCGGCTGCAGCTCGCTGCGGCGCACCGTGCGCCAGGCGGACTGGACCGGGTCCAGGAACTGCGGCGGCGACTTGTACCGCAGGCGGTCGTCGTAGTTGTAGTCCTTGACGTAGCCCGTGGTCGCTCCGCCGCCCGAGCCGGTGCCGACCGGACCGCGCCACTTCTGGGCGATCGCGCCGGTGACCGTGAGGCTGCCCAGCGTCGCGCCGCAGTCCCAGTTGTCGACGATGAACGACTGCTGCAGGGCCAGGATCGCGGCCTCGATCTGCGGGTTGCTGAGCGTGCCGGCGGCGTTGCCGGTGCAGTTGTTGGAGCTGTCGCGCGTCACGGGGTGGTAGACGCGGACGAAGTTGTTGGCGACCAGGCCCATCATGGTGTCGCCCGACTTCTGCAGGTTCCCGCGGATGATCACGTCGTTGGCGGCGCCGACCGTGAAGTTGCGCGCGTAGGTGCCCTTGACCGCGACGTCGCCGCAGGTCGCCGGGTTGTTGTACTTCTGGATGTACTGGTAGCCGCCCGAGCAGGCGCCCGAGTGGTCGACGTAGATGACGCTGGCGCCCGACGGGGCCACGTTGGTCGCCGTGCCCGTGCACGTGATGTTCGTGTACATGTCGAACGAGCCGTTGGACTTGAAGTCCAGGCAGCGGTTCCCGGTGTACACGTAGTCGGCGACGGCCTTGAGCTGGCCGTTGGACGGCGGCATCGTCAGCGTCGGCGCCGGGACGACCTTCGTGCCCTTGATGTTCGGCGTGCCGCTGCAGCCGCCGTTCTGCTTCCAGCCGGGCACGGGCCCGGAGACCTCGAAGCTGTCGGTCGCGCCGCGGCCGAACGTGGGCGTGCCGCAGACCAGGACGGAGTCGTCGTTGGTGTGCAGCGGTCCCTCGATGCTGTCGCTCGAGGGTAACTGGATCGCGATTCACACCGAGTTGCGCACCGCGCGCTGGCCCTGGCAGTTGGTCTGGGCCCACGTCGACGTGTACCCGGCGCTGACGTAGGCGGGGTAGGCGCTGTAGGCCACCGGCGCGAGCGTCTCGCGGTCGGTGAAGTAGATGAAGTCGATGAACGTGCGGCGGCGGAACGTCGAGACGATCTGGCGGCGGTCGCCGTTGGCGACGCCGGTGGAGCGGATGCGCAGCGTGCCGTTCTGGAGCATCGAGCCCTGTGGGTCGGCCGTCGAGCACGAGGTCCTGCCGGAGGCGGGCAGCAGCTCGATCGCGTAGCGGGCGTTCGAGTTGGGCAGCGCGCGCCAGCGGGTCCGCGTGTCGGCGCCGGTGAGCCACGCCTGGTTGACGGGGGCCGGGACGCCGGCGGCGACGTCGGGCACGCTCGTGCAGCTGGTCCAGTAGTTGGGGTCCCGGGCGAGCTGGTAGGCGTACCACTCGAGGCCCGCCTCGGCCGCCTGGTAGGCGCGCTTGCGGTCCTGGTCGCCGCGCGCGATCGGGATGTCGCCGACGGCCGCCTGCCACGAGCCGACGGCCAGCAGGCCGATCACGAACATGCCGAGCATGACCGAGACCATCGTGAAGCCGCGCTGCTCGGAGAACAGCCGGGGCAGGCGGGGGTCGCTAGCTCGCGTCGTCATAGCAATTGGGTCCTGCGGCAGGGGTGTTGGCGTCGGCGCTCGCGACGATCGACTGACCGGCGATCAGCGAGCTGCGAGGGTCCTCGGCCTTGGTGCGCTCCGGGTTGGCCCGGAACTGGGCGGCGACGCGCACGACGGTCGATGCGTCGCCCGCGGTGAGGGGCACGGCCAGCGGCGCGGCCTCGTTGACGGTGCCGTCGGCCTGGAAGGCGTAGTAGCGGAAGACCGGCTGCTGGGCGCCGGCCCCGTCGCGGGCGGGGACGACGTTCGTCGCCAGGACGCGGGTCCGCGTGGGCGAGCCCGGGTACGTGATCGCGCCCGGCAGCGCCCCCTGCCCCACGTACTGGGCCTCATTGAGCTGCTTGGTCGCCGCGTCGTAGGTCAGCTGGTACTTCACCGGCGTCGCGCTGGCCCCGGCCAGGTCGGCGTAGAACGTGACCGACGTGCCGGTGCTGCCGGCGACCACCGGTGGCGTGGCGGCGTTGAGGCACAGCATCGAGTCCATGAGCGTCGTGACGCGGTCCATCGCCAGGCGCCCGCGCTGGGCGGCCTCGACGCGGTCGCTGAGCTCGTTGGACGACTTGATGCCGGTGACGAAGAACTGCATGAGCGCCCACAGCACGATCGAGCCGATGCTCATGGCCATGAGCAGCTCGGTGACCGAGAAGCCCGACTCGTCGCGGGCCAGGGCGCGCAGGCGGCTCACGGCGTGCACTTCCCGCTGGTCGTGCCGACCGTGAGGTCGATCGTCGGCGTCGCGGTCGAGGCGGGCGTGCCACTGGGGGGCGAGTGCTGGATCGTGACCGTCTTCTTGACGGTCGAGCCGCCCGCGTCGTTGTCGGCGCAGAGGATCCACTTGCCGTAGGGCAGCGAGATCGTCTGGGTCGACGAGGTGCCGCTGAAGGACGCCGTCGTCGTCCGCGCCGCCGCGGTCGCGTCGCAGCCCGCCGGCGTCGCCATCTGCGCCGGGGTCCCGGTCGTGTCCGGCTTGGCGCCGAAGCCGGCGGCACCCGTGCCCGAGCGCTTGACCTTGAAGCTGTAGGACTTCAGCGGCGCGATGACGGGGCCCGTGTAGGGCACGCCCGGGGTGAGCGTCGTGCCGGTGGGCGGGAAGGTCGGCGTGCCCGTCGCCCCGGCGTAGTACCCCGGGCTGTTGCCGTCGCAGTTGCCCGCGTAGATGCTGTAGCCCGACTTGAACGGGTACAGGCTGCCGGCGGCGATCGACGAGACCGCCGGCCCCGTCGCGGGCGGCTCGGGGAAGCGGCGCACGCGCAAGCCGTTGAACAGGCCGGCGGCAGGCCACGAGGTGAAGGTCCCGTCGTCCTTCTGGAAGGTGATGGCTGCGCTGGTGGCCAGGTCGTAGCTGTCGGTGACGATGTTCGTCACGCCGCCGGCGACGTACGTGGTGCCGCCCAGGGGGGAGCCGGTCGCGTCGCCGTCCATGTCCACGTAGCCGGGTCCGCTCCACGTGACCGGCGTGACGCCGGCCGGCATGTTCGCGAACACCGCGCAGCCGTTGGCGTCGGTCGTGTCGCTGATGCCGCCCGCGTTGACGGAGATGCCCGAGGCCGGGGCGCCGCTCTCCTTGGAGAGCTTGACGGTCAGCGTCCCCTTGTTCGGGTCCAGGCCGCCGACGCCGGGCGAGACGATCGACTCCACGACGACCGGCGCCGTGCCGGCCATGACGGGCCAGGTGACCGTGGTCGAGGTCTTGTAGTACTCGGCCTTCGCCGTGTCGGTGGTGCAGCTGACGACGCCGCTGGCGTCGCGCACGAGCTGGGCGCGCGACTGGACGTTGAAGGCGATGCCGTCGACCGTCTTGGTGAAGGTGACCTTGCGGTTGGCCAGCTTGTCGAGCGGCAGCTGGCGGATCGCGTCCTGGTCGGCCTTCGCGAGGCTGGAGGCCAGGCCGCGCGCGCGGTCGGCCGACGAGCGCTTGGCCGCGGTGTCGAGCACGGGGAAGGTCGCGACCACGAAGACCATCAGCAGCACGGCGCTGACCATCACCTCGACCAGCGCGAAGCCCGCCTCGGAGGCACCGCGGCGGTTGCGGCTCGACTCCGCCCCGTGATCGGACGCGCGCATCACACCGCTTGTTCGGCCGCGTGCGGGGCCGGTTGAGGGGCGGGGTCCGCCCCTCCACGGGTGTACTAGCCGCGGATCCCGAGCTCGCGGGAGTAGGTGCGGCGGTAGTCGGCCTTGGCGCTGGTGACGCGCTTGACGTACTCGCGCGTCTCGGGGAACGGGATGTCGGACGGCGTCAGGTCGCGGCCGTGGCCGCGCGCGTGCGCGACCCAGCGGTCCACGTTGCCCTCGCCCCCGTTGTAGGCGGCGAGCGCGAGCGCCTCGTTGCCCCCGTAACGGCGCAGGAGGTAGCGCAGGTAGTACGCGCCGTAGGCGATGTTGACCTGCGGCGTGCCGAGGTCCTCGACGCGGAACTGCACCCCGCCGGACTTGCGCGCGATGTCCTTCGCGGTCTCCGGTGTGATCTGCATGAGCCCCTGGGCCCCGGCGGCCGAGGTGCGGTCGTCGATGAAGCGCGACTCGGCGTAGATGACCGCCGCGATGAGCGCCGGGTCGAGGTCCTTGTCCTGCGCCTGCTGGCGGATGATGTCCTCGTGGCGCAGCGGGAGGCTGATCTCCCGGACCGCCTCGTGGAAGGTCGGCAGGAGCATGGCGGCGGCCAGGCCGGCCACCGCGGCGGCCGCGAGCACGGCGAGGATCCGCCGGCGGCGCTGCACGGCGGTGGCCGGACGACGACGCCGGCCGCGCGCGGAGGGGACGGCCCGGGCGCTCATGGGTCTCCCAGCTTCGCAAGGACGGACGACAGTTCCTGCTCGAGGTCCTCGATCGAACCGTCGTTGCGGACCGCGAACGTCGCTCTTTGCGCCTTCTCGTCCTGCGTGAGCTGGCGTGCGGCGCGCTCGTCGACGGCCTCGTGGCCGCGCGCGCCGGCCCGCTGCGCCCGCAGCGCCTCGTCGGCCACGATCGCGATCGTCGCGTCGTAGATGCCGTCCAGCCCCGCCTCGAAGAGCAGCGGCGTCTCGACGACGGCGGCCGCCGGGGGCGGGTCGGCGGCCAGCTGCTCCTCGCGGAAGGCGGCCACGCGGGCGCCGACCAGGGGCCACAGCAGCTGCTCGAGCCACGCGCGCTCCTCCGCCGAGGCGAAGGCGTGGCGGGCGACCGCGGCGCGGTCGACCACGCCGTCGGGCGCCACCTCGGGGCCCCACCGGGCGACGACCGCGTCGCGGACCTCGGTGGACCGGTAGAGCTCGTGGACCACCTCGTCGGTGGAGAGCGTCGCCGCCCCCAGTCTCCTGAGGGCGGCGCACGCCGTCGACTTGCCGGAGCCGAGTCCCCCGGTCAGGCCGACGAAGGGGACGCGGCCGCGAGGATCAGGGCGGGCGGGCCCCAATCCCCTACGACTGCTGCTCGTCCTCCGCCTCGGGCGCGGCGTCGGCCTCGATGGCCGCGTCGCCCTCGGCGGTCGCCTCGTCGGCGGCCGGCTCCTCGGCGGCCGGCTCCGCGGCCACCGCCTCCTCGGCCACGGGCTCCTCGGTCGCGGCGTCGCCCGCGGCAGTGGAAGCGGTCCCATCCACGTCGGCGGTGCCCGCGTCCCCGGCCGCTTCCACCGGCAGCTGCGCCTCCTCGGCGGCCAGCTCGGCCTCGGCGACCGGCGCGGCGTCCTCCGCCGTGGAGACGTCGTTGGCCGCGTCGCCCGCGTCGCCCGCGAAGACGTCCTCGCTCAGGCCCAGCTCGGGCACGTCGTCGAGGTCGCCGGCGCCGGAGGCCGCGGCCTCCTGGGCGCGCCGCTCGCTCGGCAGGACCTGGCCCTCGACCCGCTTGATCGACAGCGAGAGCCGGCGGCGCTCGGAGTCGATCTCCAGGATCTTCACGCGCACGTCGTCGCCCGGGTGGACGACCTCGCGCGGGTTCTCGACGTGGTGCGCGGCGAGCTCGGAGATGTGGACGAGGCCCTCGACCCCGTCGAGGATCTCCACGAAGGCGCCGAAGGTGACGACCTTCGTCACGGTGCCCTCGAGCTCGTCGCCGACGTTGTAGGTGTCGACCACGCGCTGCCACGGGTCCTCCTGGGTCTGCTTGAGGCCCAGGGAGATGCGCTGGCGGTCGCGATCGATGTCCAGGACCTTGACCTGGACCGTGTCACCGATGTTGAGGATCTCGCTCGGGTGGTTGACGTGCGACCACGAGAGCTCGGAGATGTGGATGAGGCCGTCGATGCCGTTCAGGTCCACGAACGCGCCGAAGTCGACGATGTTCGAGATCTGCCCCTCGACGACGAGGCCGGGCTGCAGGCGGTCCAGGATCTCCTGGCGCTGCTCCTTGCGCTCCTCTTCCAGCACGGCCCGGCGCGACAGGACCACGTTGTTTCGCGACCGATTGAGCTCTATAACCTTGCACTCGATCGGCTGGCTCATGTACTCGTCGAGGTTCGGCACCCGGCGGATGTCGACCAGCGACGCCGGCAGGAAGCCGCGCACGCCGAGGTCGACGATGAGGCCGCCCTTGACGACCTCGATGACCGTGCCCGTGACGGGCTGACCCGACTCCGCGGCGGCCTCGATGTTGCGCCATGCCTTCTCGAAGCGCGCGCGCTTCTTGGACATGATGAGACGGCCGTCCTGGTCCTCCTTGGTGAGGACCAGCGCGTCGACCTCCTCACCGAGCTCCACCTCGTCGTGGGGGTCCACGTTCTTGCGGATGGAGAGCTCGTTCGAGGGGATGACGCCCTCGCTCTTGTAGCCGATGTCGACAAGGACCTCGTCGTTGTCGATGCGGACGACTCGACCGCTGACGACCTCGCCCTCCTCGAAGGGAGCGAACGTGGCGTCGTAGTTCGGGACGATGTGGCCGTCGATCTCGAGCAGCAGGCCGTCGCTGCCCTCGACGACCTTCGCCTCGGGAGTAGGGTTGATGGTCTGGGTCATGTGCGACCGCGTAGGGTAGCTGGTCATGCCCAGGCGAGCCACGAAGCGCGGAAGCGAGCGAACGCCCCTCTCCGGGGACTTCGACGTGGTGGTCTGCGGTGCATCGTTCGCGGGCCTCGCCGTGGCGCGCGAGCTGCACTGCAGCGGCGCGTCGGTGCTGGTCGTCGACCGCTACGAGATCGGCGAGCGCCAGACCTCCGCGTGCGCCGCTCCGACGGAGTGGCTGCACAACCTCGGGCTCCAGGACAGCATCCGCCAGACCTTCCGGGACCTGGTCATCCACCGCCCGTCGCGCACGTACCGGTGGACGCTGCCGTGGACCTTCTCGACCTTCGACTACCGCACGCTGTGCGGGCTGCTGGCCGACCAGGGCGACTTCGTCTTCGACACCGCCAAGGTCGACGGCATCACGCGCGGCGCGACGCACGTCGTGCACACCGACCGCGGCGACCTGCGCGCGCCGCTGGTCGTCGACGCGCTGGGCTGGCGGCGCGTGCTGAGCTCGTCGCCCGACGCGATCCAGCCGCCCGACGCGCGGCTCTCGCGCGGCCTGGAGGTCCACCCGCCGGCGTCCGGCGAGGACCTCGAGCTGTGGCTGGACCCGAAGTACGTCGTGCCCGGCTACTCGTGGGCGTTCCCGGCCGGCGACGAGGTGCGCGTCGGCGTGGGCTCCTTCAACCCGCGCATCCACGTCAAGGACCCGACGGTCGCGCTCGCGCAGGACATCGGCGTCGACGCGGTCCGCTACCAGGGCAACTGGATCCCCCACCGCCTGCGCCCCGCCACCGACGACGGCGTCTTCATGGTGGGCGACAGCGCCGGCCACTGCCTGCCGACGACGGCCGAGGGCATCCGCACCGCGCTGTACTTCGGCCTGGCCTGCGGCCGCGAGCTGCGCAAGGTCGTCGAGGGCCGCCAGACGCGCGGCCAGGCGCTCGCCCGCTACGGCTCGTTCTCCGCCGACCACAAGTGGGCCTTCGACTGGCTCTGGCGCGTGCAGAGCATCGTCAGCGGCGTCAACCGCCACCCGGCGATGGACACCGCGCTGAAGGTGATGGACCGCCCGTCGTTCGTGCGCTGGGCGTTCACGCACTACCTCAACATCGCGCCGCCCTCGTTCGCGCTGGAGGGCGCGCGGCCGTACGCGCCGCAGCCCTGGCGCGCCGAGGCGCTCGCCGCCTAGGCGTCGAGTGTCGCGTTCGTCAGGCTGGGCCTGACGAAGTCGACGGTCGCGCACGCCGCGACGGCGGCGGGCCCCCGTCCGCCGCCGCCGCCTCTGGGTGCTGTGCCCCCGGCCGCGGCTAGAAGCCCCGGCGCTCGCGCGCGTGGACCAGCCGCGGGTCGCGGTGCTCGTCGTGGTGATGGGAACGGCTCCAGGCCCGCAGGGCCCACAGCCCGGTCAGCACCAGCACCGCGATCGTCACCCCGAGCACGTCGCTCGGCGAGAAGGCGCCGAGGGCGACGAAGAACGCGTAGGCGGCGATGACCCCCAGCGCGAGGACCCAGAAGGCGTCCGACACACTGCGGGCGGCGTCCGGGTGGTCTCGCAGGACGTGGGGCATGCGCATCGCGGTCATCGGGCCTCCCGTTCGTGTTCGTGGCAATCGTAACGAGGAGCGGCGGCGCGTCAAGGGGCACGCGCCGGGCGGGCGCCGCGGGGCGCGCTAGTCGCGCACGACGAGGTACACGCCTGCCGCCAGCAGCCCGATCCCGACGAGCTTCATCATCGTCACCGGCTGCTTCTCGACGCCCAGGATGCCGAGCTGGTCGACGATGACCGAGAGGGTCAGCTGCCCGGCGATGGTGGCCGCGGTGACCCCGCCGGCGCCCAGCGTCCGGACGGTCACGAGCACGCTGAGGACGTAGACCGCGCCGAGCACCCCGCCGGTCAGGTAGTACCAGGGCACGGTGCCGGCGTCGGAGACCTGGCCGAGTCCGCCCTTGGCCACGAGGACGATGGCCAGCAGCACGGCGGTGCCGATGGCGAACGACAGGAACGCGCTCTGCACGTCGCCGATCGCCTTGCCGAGGTGCGAGTTGATCGGCGCCTGCAGCGCGATCAGCCCGCCCACGGCGGCCGTGAGCAGGACGGCGGCGTCGCGGCCCACCTACTTGGCCTCCAGCCAGGTGCGGCCGACGCCCACGTCGACCGCCAGCGGCGGCGTGCGGTCGCCCCACGGCGCGATCATCTCGCGGCGCAGCAGCTCGCCCACCGCGCCGGCCTCCTCGGGCGGGCCCTCGAGCAGGAGCTCGTCGTGGATCGTGAGGATCATCCGCGTCGTCAGGTCCGAGGCGTCGAGCGCGCGCTGCACGCCGATCATCGCCAGCTTCATCACGTCGGCCGCCGTGCCCTGGATGACGGTGTTGACCGCCAGCCGCTCGCCGAGCGAGCGGACCTGCCAGTTGCGGGCGCGGATCTCGGGGATCTGCCGGCGCCGCCCGTACAGCGTCGTGACGTGCCCCTCCTCCTTGGCCTGCTCGATCGTCGCGGCCATGAACGCGGCGACCTTGGCGAAGCGCTCGAGGTAGGCGTCGATGAACGCCTTGGCCTCCTCGCGCGGGATGTTCAGGCGGTCGGCGAGGCCGTAGTCGCTCAGGCCGTAGACGATCCCGTAGTTGATCATCTTGGACTTCGAGCGGTCCATCGGCGTGAGCTCCGCCGGGTCCTTGCCGAAGACCTGCGAGGCGGTGGCGGTGTGCACGTCCTCCCCGCGGATGAAGATCTCCTTCAGCACGTCCTCGCCGGCGACGTGGGCGAGGATCCGCAGCTCGACCTGCGAGTAGTCGGCGCTGGTCAGGACGTTGCCGGGTGCGGCCTCGAAGCAGCCGCGGATCTCGCGGCCGAGCTCGGTGCGCACCGGCACGTTCTGCATGTTGGGGTTGGTCGAGGCCAGCCGCCCGGTCTGCGCGCCGGTCTGGATGAACGTCGTGTGGATGCGGGACTCGGCGTCGCACAGCTGCGGCAGGACCTCGAGGTAGGTCTTCATCAGCTGGTTGAGCTCGCGCCAGCGCTCGATCTTCGGCACGACCGGGTGCTCGTCGCGGATCGCCTGCAGCACGCGCGCGTCGGTCGAGAAGCCGGTCTTGCCGCGGCGCTTGCGCGACAGGCCGAGCTTGTCGAAGAGCACCGCGCCCAGCTGCTGGGGCGAGCCGATCGTGAACTGCTCGCCGGCCAGCTCCCAGATCTCGCGCTCGAGGTCGGTGATCTCGTCGTGGACGCGCCCGCGGATGGTCGCCAGCCGCTGCTGGTCCAGGCGCACGCCGGCCAGCTCCATCTGGCGCAGCACGCGCACGAGCGGCAGCTCGACGTCGTGCAGCAGCGTCGTCAGGCCCCGCTGCTCGAGCTGCTCGCGCTGCCAGGCGGCCAGCGCCTGCACCAGCGCGGCCTCGACCGCGACGGGGTCCTCGGCCTCGCAGGCGAGGCTGCGCTCCTCGGCGATCTCGCGCAGCGGGAAGCCACGGCGCGCGGGCTCCAGCAGGAACGCGGCCAGCAGCGTGTCGTGCGCCAGGCCGGGCGGGATCGTGCCCAGCGCCTTGGCGTCGTGGGCGACCACCGGGCGGTCGCCGAGCGCGGTGACGACCTCCTCGGGCGTGGCGGCCGCGCCGGCGAGCGCCTGCTCCCCCACGACGCCGGCGAAGCGCCAGTTAGGGTCCTCGGCCAGCAGCTGGCCCTCGGGGACGTCGGGCGCGCGCAGCGCGATGGTGATCTCCGAGCCCGCGGTGCCGAGCTGCGCGAGCGCGGCGGCCTTGCCCTCGCGGACGCGGACCTTGACGACGGTGTCCGCGGAGGGCGCCGGAGCGGCCTCGCTCCCGTCCCCGTCGTCGGCCAGCGCCTCCTCGAGGCGCTGCAGCGGCGCGCGCAGCTCGAACTCGCGGAAGACCTGGCGCAGCTTGGAGCGGTCGGGCTCGCGGGCGGCCTCGGCGACCGGGTCGACGTCGACGGGGACGTGGCGCTGGATCGTCGCCAGCGTCTTGGACAGCCGCGCGTCGTCGGCGTGGTTGGTGAGGTTCTCCTTGCGCTTGGCGCCGGAGATCTCGTCGATCGACGACAGCACGCGCTCGAGGTCGCCGAAGCGCTGCAGCAGATCCGAGGCGGTCTTGTCGCCGATGCCCGGGACGCCGGGGATGTTGTCCGACGTGTCGCCCTTTAGCCCGTAGAAGTCCGGGATCAGCTCCGGCGGGATGCCGTAGCGGTCGATCACGGCCTGGTGGTCGTAGACCTTCGTGTCGGTGATGCCGCGGCCCGTGGCCATACCCCGCACGCGCGACTCGGGGTCGATGATCTGGAACGCGTCGCGGTCGCCGATGACGACCATGACGGGCACGCCTTCGTCGTGGGCCTGCTCGGCGATCGAGGCGATGACGTCGTCGGCCTCGTAGCCGGGCACCTTGACGTTGCGGTAGCCGAAGGCCTCGACCAGCGGCTCGAGGTGCGGCCACTGCTCCTTGAGCAGATCCGGCCGCGAGGTGCGCGTGGCCTTGTAGTCGGCGCTGACCGCCTTGCGCCCCGAGTCGCCCGCGTCCCACACGACGATGGTCGGCTTCTGGCCGTGCTCGGTGAGGAGCTTCACCAGCATCGAGGCGAACCCGAAGATCGCGTTGGTGGGAAAGCCGGTGGACGTCGCGATCGACTCGGGCAGCGCGAAGAAGGCGCGGTACGCCAGCGAGTTGCCGTCGATCAGGAAGAGCTCGTCGTGCCCGGACCCGTTGCCTGCCATCGGTCGGGCACGCTAGCGGAGCCGTCAGCCGGTCAGCCAGGCTGCCGCGGCGACGAGGTACTCGAGGAAGAAGAGGCCCCAGACCCGCAGGTAGAAGCGCGTGAACGCGGCGCGGTCGGCCACGTCGGTCCGCGCGGCCCAGGCGAGCACGAGCGCGAGCGGCACGAGGTGGCCCACGACTAGGACCACCGGCGAGGCGCCCTGGCACAGCAGCGGCCCGAGCACCGCCATCCCGAGGTACGCGACGGCGAGCGCCGCGAGGCCGAGGCGCAGGACGCGCCGCGGGCCGAGCCGCACGCTGAACGTCGCGATCGCGTACCGGCGGTCGCCCTCGATGTCGGGCACGTCCTTGAGCAGGGCGATCGCGAGGCTGAACGGGATGACGAACAGCGTCAGCGCCCACGCGGGCTCGACGACCGTCTCCTCCCCGCCCAGCGACGTCGCGAAGTGCAGCGCGACGCCGACGTTCACGACCACCGAGCGGACGCCGCTGATCGAGATCGCCGCCAGCAGCGGCCACCGCTTGAGGCGCAGCGGCGGCGACGAGTAGGCGACGCCGACGCCGAGGCCGATCAGGACGAAGATCAGCTCGGCCGGGCCCTGCGTGAGCGCCAGCGCGACCGGCACCACCCCGGCGACGGCGACGATCGCCCGCGCGGCCGGCACCGACAGGTCGCCCGCGGCGATCGGCAGGTGCGGCTTGTTGATGCGGTCGATCTCGACGTCCTCGAGCTGGTTGAGGCCGACGATGAAGACGTTCACGCACGCGCCCGCGAGGACCGTCGCCAGCAGGTAGCCGACGCCCTCCCCCACGGCCACCGCCGGCAGCTCGGCGGCGACGAGCAGCCAGAGGCAGACGATGCTCAGCGTCGTGCCGACGATGGTGTGCGGGCGCGAGAAGCGCCACAGGACGACGAGCGGCCGCGTTGCCGGCAGGGCGACGGCGGTCGGCTCGGCGGTCATCGCGCCCGTCTGGCCCGCAGCGTCTGGAGCAGGGCGACGGGCACGAACGCCAGTCCCGCCAGCGAGCCGACCGCGAAGCGCCCGGCGAACAGCAGCCGGCGCCGCAGCCCCATCGGCTCGCCCAGCCGCTCGGCCGGCGGCGCGAGCCCGAGCGGCGACGGCCCGGGCGCCGGCTTGCGCCCCGCCACGGCGACGCCGTACGCGGCGCCCGACGCCTCGTCGTACCAGTCGGGCGCCAGGCGGCGGACCTCGACGTCGGCGAAGCCGGCCGCGGCGAACCAGGCGCGGTACTCCTCCTCGGACGGGAACAGCATCCACGTGTCGGCCAGCCGCCGCGCCAGCGCCTGGGCCGGGCGCACCGGCCCCACGACGAGCGCCGTGCCGCCCTCGCGGACGACGCGGTAGGCCTCGGCGATGCCGCGCTGCGGGTCGGGCCAGTACTCGATGCTGCCCGCCGAGACGTAGCGGTCGAAGGCGTCGTCGCCGAACGGCAGGTCCTCGGCGTCGCCCTCGCGCACCTCGCAGGCGGCCAGCGCGGGCTTGCGGCGCGCCCTGGCGAGCTGGTGCGGGCTCTGGTCGACCATCACGACCTGCCCGGCCGGCACCCGGGCGACGATGCCCTCGGTGGTGAAGCCCGTGCCCGCGCCGGCGTCGAGCACCCGCAGGCCGGGCGCGTCGAGCCGCGCGAGCTCCAGCGCCTCGTCGCGCATCCGCGGCGTCCAGAAGAGCGGGTTGACCCAGCGGTCGTAGACCTTGGAGACCACCCGGTAGAACCACCACGCCTCCGCCTTGTGCTGGATCAGGCGCACCCGGTGGAGCCTACCCGCGCCGGGGCGGACCGAGGGACCCCGCGTGCGCCGGATAAAGTCCCGCGCCCGTGCCCGTCACCCCTTCCGCCCAGTACTCGCTGACCATCCGCCTGGAGATCGCCGACCGCCCCGGCATGCTCGGGCGGGTAGCGGGCGCCATCGGCGACGCGGGCGGTCGCATCGGGGCGGTCGACCTCGTCGACGTCCGCGACGACGTGCTGCTGCGCGACATCACCGTCGACGCGCGCGACAGCGAGCACTGGGAGGCGATCCTCGCCGCGCTCGAGGCCGTCGAGGGCATCCGGGTCATCGACACCACCGACCGCACCTTCCTGCTGCACGTCGGCGGCAAGATCGAGCAGCACAACAAGTCGCCGCTGAAGACGCGCGACGACCTCTCGATGGCCTACACGCCCGGCGTCGCGCGCGTGTGCCTGGCCATCGCGGAGGATCCCGACAAGGCCTTCCAGTACACGATCAAGCGCAACACGGTGGCGGTCGTCAGCGACGGCACCGCGGTGCTCGGCCTGGGCGACATCGGCCCGCGCGCCGCGATGCCGGTCATGGAGGGCAAGGCGATGCTCTTCAAGGAGTTCGCCGGCGTCGACGCCTTCCCGATCTGCCTGGACACCAAGGACCCCGACGAGATCGTCGAGGCCGTCAAGCTCATCGCGCCGGGGTTCGGCGGGATCAACCTGGAGGACGTCAGCGCGCCGCGCTGCTTCGAGGTCGAGGACCGGCTGAAGGCCGAGCTCGACATCCCGGTCTTCCACGACGACCAGCACGGCACCGCGATCGTCGTCCTCGCCGCGCTGCTGAACGCCTGCAAGCTCACCGGGAAGTCGATCTCGTCGCTGCGCGTGCTCGTCATCGGGCTCGGCGCCGCGGGCGTCGCGGTGTCCAAGATCCTCATGCAGGCCGGCGTGCACGACATCATCGGGGCGGACTCGCGCGGCCTGGTGTCCACCGCCCGGCCGGACTACCAGGACGGCTCGATGCCGGCGATCAAGCGCTGGTACGCGGAGCACACCAACCGCGACGCGCTGGCCGGCACGCCCGCCGACGCCATCGACGGCATGGACCTCTTCATCGGCCTCTCGGGCGCCAGGGTCTTCCCCGCCGAGGCGCTGGCCCGGATGAACGACGACGCGATGGTCTTCGCCATGGCCAACCCGACGCCGGAGGTCTCGCCCGAGGAGGCGGCGCCCTACGCGCGGATCGTGGCCACCGGCCGGTCGGACTATCCCAACCAGATCAACAACGTCCTGGCGTTCCCGGGCATCTTCCGCGGGGCCCTGGACGTCCGCGCGCCGCAGATCACCGAGGCGATGAAGATGGCCGCCGCCCACGCGATCGCCGACATCGTCCCCGAGGCGGAGCTGCGCGAGGACTACGTGATCCCGTCGGTCTTCAACCGCGACGTCGCCCCCGCGGTGTCCGCCGCGGTGGCCGCCGAGGCGCGCGCCTCGGGCAGCGACCGCGGCGGGGACACGATCGGGTTCGCCGCGGTCGACGCCGAGCGGCTGCGCGCAAGCTGAGCGATCCTCACCGGTGATCCCCCGGACCGCCCGAGGCCGTAGCCTGGGGCGATGCGAGTCACCGTCACCGGCGCCACCGGCCTGATCGGCAGCCGCCTCGTGCGCGCGCTGCAGCAGCGCGGCGAC
>JACRMD010000253.1 GCA_016215085.1 Solirubrobacterales bacterium
GGTGAGGAATGTGCCGCGGCCGGGCAACCACGCGGTGGCGTCGATGGCGGCGCTGGCGGGGGCGACGACGCTGGTGCTGCTCACCTACCTGATGCAGCAGGCGGCGGTGTCGGCATTGCGGGACAACCTGCCGGCGCGCTCGGCCAACCTCTTCCTGTTGAACGTGGAGGCGGCGCAGGCGCTCGACTTCGCGGGCCGGATGGCGACGCTGCCGGGGCTGGAGGGGCCGCCCCTGCTGGCGCCCTTCTACTCGGTACGGGTGCTGGCCGTCGACGGCCGACCGCTGCCCGCTGCCGACGCGCGCCTGGAGGAGGCCGGCCTCCAGCGCGAGACGGCGCTGCAGGCGGCGCGGACCTTCGCGGCCGACGCCGGCCACGAGCTCCGCACCCCGCTGACCAGCCTCGCCGCCAACCTGCGCGCGGCCCGCGACGACCCGGCGGCGCTGGCCGCCGGCGAGCGCGACGCCGCCCGGCTGGGCGCGCTGGTCGAGCAGCTGCAGGCCCTGGCACGCGGCGAGGCCGGCGCGCCCGCCCGCCCCGAGCCGGTCGACCTCGGGGAGCTGGGCGACAGCGCCGTCGCCGCGCTGCGCACGCGCCACCCGGAGGTCGCGGTGACGCTCGAGGCGCCCGGCGAGGGCCCGGTGCTCCAGGGCGACGCCGAGGGGCTGCGCATCATGGTGGACAACCTGCTCGAGAACGCCGCCCGCCACGGCGCGGGCGCGGTGCGGCTCACGGTGCGAGAGGGCGAGCTGCTGGTCGACGACGACGGGCCCGGCATCCCGGCCGCCGAGCGCGAGGCGGTGCAGCGGCGCTTCGTCCGCGGCAGCACCGCCCAAGGCAACGGCACCGGCCTCGGGCTGGCGATCGCGGGCGCCCAGGCCGAGCGCCACGGCGGGGCGCTGGCGCTCGGCGACAGCCCGCTCGGGGGCCTGCGGGCGCGCGTCACGCTGCCGTCCTGACATCCTCCCGGCCCGATGGAGCCGCTTCCCCCCGTGGTCGTGCTCTGCGGCGGGCGCGGGACCCGCCTGCAGGAGCACACGCGCACGATCCCCAAGCCGCTGGTCGAGATCGGCGGGCTGCCGATCGTCTGGCACGTCGTGCGCCTGTACGCGCACGCCGGGTTCGACCGCTTCGTGCTGGCCACGGGCTACCTCGGCGACCAGATCGAGGCCTTCGTCGACGGGCACGAGTGGCCGGCCGGCGTCGAGGTGAGCTGCGTGGACACGGGGCTGGACACGCCGACGGGCGGGCGGATCGCGGCGGTCGGCGACCACGTGCGGGGCGGGACCTTCTGCGCCACCTACGCCGACGGCGTCGCCGACCTCGACCTCCATGCGCTGCTGGCCTTCCACCACGGGCACGGCCGCGCGGCCACGATGACCGTGGTCCGGCCCGAGCTGCAGTTCGGCGTCACCGAGCTCGACGGCGACGGCCGCGTCGTCGGCTTCCGCGAGAAGCCGCGCAGCGAGCACTGGATCAACGGCGGCTTCTTCTGCTTCGAGCCCGCGGTGCTCGACCGGCTGGCGCCGGGCGACGTGCTGGAGCGCGCGCCGCTGGAGTCGCTGGCCGCCGACGACGAGCTGCGGGCCTTCCGCCACGAGGGGTTCTGGGACTGCATGGACACGTACAAGGACGCGGTGCTGCTCAACGACCTGTGGGCGTCGGGGACGCCGCCCTGGAAGGTGTGGGCGTGAGGACGGCGTTCGTCACCGGGGCCTACGGGATGCTCGGCGCGCGGCTGTGCGCGCGGCTGCTGGACGAGGGCGTGCGCGTCGTCGTGCTCCAGCGCGACCGGGTGACCGGCAGCGCGCTGGCGATCGAGGGCACCGAGGCGCGCTGCCACGTCGTGCGCGGGGACGTCACCGACGCCGAGCTCATGGAGCGGATCGTGGTGGAGGAGGAGGCCGACACGGTCTTCCACCTCGCCGCGCAGACGATCGTCGGGGCCGCCAACCGCGCGCCGCGCTCGACCTACGCCTCCAACGTCATGGGGACGGTCAACGTGCTGGAGGCCGCGCGGGCCGGCGGCGCCGCGCGCGTCGTCGTCGCGGCGTCCGACAAGGCCTACGGGTCGCACGACGAGCTGCCCTACCGCGAGGACATGGCCCTGCAGCCGCGGTTCCCCTACGACGTGTCCAAGGCGGCGACCGACCTGGTCGCGCGGTCCTACTGGCACACCTTGGGCGTGCCGGTGGCGACGACGCGCTTCGCCAACATCTA
>JACRMD010000254.1 GCA_016215085.1 Solirubrobacterales bacterium
GTCCGCGGGGCCCCAGTCCGGGTGCGAGCCGCCGGGCGCCAGCAGCGTCGTCGCCATGCCGTCGCACGACGTCGCGATGTCGGGCACCGCGACCGTCCAGATCCCGTCGCGGTCCTCGAAGGCGACGGCGTCCGAGCGCGGCGACCACGTCGGGTTGACGACCTCGGAGTCGCGGACGCCCTGGCAGCGGGCCTCGCCGGCGGGCGGGCGCGGCGCGTCGTCCAGCCAGGTGCCCGGGTAGGGCGGGGCGGTCCAGGCCGGCCCGGCCACGCTGAAGAAGTGCAGGGTGTCCTTGGCGGACGCCGCCCCGTTGGTCTGGGCGACGGCGACCAGGCGACGGCCGTCGGGGCTCAGCTCGGCGTCGGACTCGATCGCGTGCACGTAGCGGAACCACCACTGCAGGCGGTCGTCGCCCGCGCCCGGCTCCCACGTCTCGAAGCTGTAGTTCGTGAGCCCGGAGCCGGCGACGAGGAGGTGGTCGCTGCCGATCCACGAGGGCGTCCTGACCGACGTGACCCAGCTGTCCGGGCCCACCTCCGCGCGGTCGACGGGCATGACGACCGTCACGTCGCGGAACTCCGCGTAGACGTCGGTGGCGGTCGAGTTGGGGTTGTAGGCCGTGCCCCAGTACGCGACGCGGCGGCCGTCGGGCGAGACCTCGGCGTCGAAGGGCCCGAAGAGCTTGAACTTGTCGCTGAGCAGCGCCGAGGTCTCGCCGCCGACGGCCCGCACCGGCGTGCCGAGGACGCGGCCGGACCGGTCCAGCCGGACGACCATGGAGCCGTGGACGGCGACGATGGTGCCGTCGTCGGCCTGCGACGGCGAGTCCCATCCGCCGTCGAAGGTGACCTGGTACTGCCGCGTGCCGTCGGGGCTGGTCAGCCAGACGTCGCCGCCCTTGAGGAAGACGATGCTGTCGGCGGCCGCGGTGGAGGCCGCGCCGGCGCAGGCCGCCACGACGAGCAGCAGGGCGTACACGAGGCGCTGGATGCTGGACACGCGGCGACTCTGCCGACGCGGCGCGGCCGCGCCCAGGGTGCTGCTACGCGCGTCGCGGTGCGGGAGGCCGCACCCGTGCGCTCAGCTCACGAGGGACTGCAGCGATGCGCCGGAGAGCTCGTCTTTGGGGACGAAGCCGCGGGCGCCGCTGCGGCGGACGAGCGGGCCGAACTCGGAGGGGTCGCGGCTGGAGGTGAGCACGACCAGCGGCGCGCCGTCCACGGCGGTGATGCGCGACGACACGTCGAACCCGTCGATGTCCGGGAGGTTGACGTCGAGCAGCACCAGGTCCGGTGCGAGCTCGGTGGCCTTCGCGATGGCGCTCATGCCGTCCTCGGCCTCGCCGATGACGAGGAAGCCCTCGGTCTCCAGCAGCAGCCGGGCGGTGGCCCGGAAGGTGGGGTGGTCGTCGACGATCAGGACGCGCGTGCTCACGTAGGACCAATCATCGTGCGCCGGGGCGGGCGATCGCGTACGGCTGCCCACACTCCGTGTCGCGAGCCTGCATGTCGGCTGACACGACGAAGGCCCCGCCGGAGCGGGGCCTTCGCGGTCTTGCCGGGGCGGACGGTGTCCGCCTGGTGACTGGGTCGACTAGGGGGCGATGCCCACCGCGTCGAGGTTCCCGGAGCCGACGAACCGCTCGGGCTTGCCGAGCAGGATCGCGCCGTCGGAGTTCCGCGTGATCTCGATGCTGCCGCGGTCGCGACGGCGGCCGGGCTCCCCGGTCGCGTTCTCGCCGCGGTCGGCCAGCTTGATCTTGATCGTCACGGCTTCGCCGGCCATCACGCCCTGCGCGGTCGCCTCGATCGTGTCGAAGTCGGCCGCCGGAGCGCCCTGGCTGCCGGCCGGGGAGTCGCTGCAGGCCGCGCTGGTGACGTCCGTGGCCACCGCGACGTACTTCGTCGGATTGGCGACGAAGCCCCAGGAGATCTGGAGGTCGTCCCCGCCGCGCTCGGCGTCGCAGAAGACGTGCGCGCGCTTGCGGTTGCGCGACGCGTCACCGACGCCGGAGACCAGCACGCGCAGGCCCTTGTTGTTGTTGTAGCTGTTCGGGCCGTCGTACAGCCATGCGCGACCGGTCATCTCGCGGTCGTCCGGGCCGCCGCCGCCGCCCTCGACCCACGTCTTGGCCGCCGTGGCGGTCTGGCGCGAGCCGTCGATGGTGATGGCCGCGTTGATCGTGTCGTCACCCGCGGCCGCGCCGGTGTAGGTGAACGTCACGTTGCCGCTGGCGTCCGTCTTGCAGTCGGCCGGGACGCACGTGCCGCTCGCTCCGGCGTTGGCGCCGGTCACGACGAAGGAGACCTCCACGCCGCTGCGCGGGGTGTCGTCCGGGTTGGTCACCGTGGCCGTCACCGTGTGCTGGGTCCCGACGGGGTTGGTCGCCTCGGGCGGGTCCAGCGAGAGGTTCGGCGCCTCGGACACGATGCCGGAGCCGGCGATGAGGACGTAGGCCTCACCGCAGCGGGCCGCGCCGCTGTCCACGTCGGTGCCGCACGTGGGTGCGGTCGGCGTGTCGGTGGCGATGGCCAGCGCCGACCAGTCGGTCGGGAACTGCGGGAACGTCTCGTGCACCGAGCAGCCCCAGCCGCGGAGGTCGGAGCTCGTCAGCGTCGCGAACTGCGCGGCGTTGGAGATCAGCGACACGTCGCCGCCGCACGGCGGGCCCTGGTTCTGCGTCCACGTCGCCGACGGGTCGATCGTCAGCAGCGGGAGCAGCTTGTCCTGGACGTCCGGCGTGCCGTTGGCGTCCCAGTCCCTGTCCTGGCAGGTGGTGTTCAGGTACAGGTTCGTGGCACCGTCGGTGGCGCCCGCGAAGGCGATGCCGGTGTCGATCAGCTTGTTGCCGCCCTGGCCGAGGTGGAACCGCGGGTCGGTGCCGATGAGGATGCGGTTGCCGACCTTCGAGTTGCCGCCCGAGCGCGCCATGACGGCATCGGCCAGGGCCGTCGCGTTCTGCGACACCACAGCCGGCGTCAGGCCGCAGGTCGGGTCGCCGACGACGACCAGCTGGTAGTCGGCGAACTGCGCGGCCGTCATCGCGCCCCAGGTCGCGTCGTCCACGACCGTGACGGTGAAGCCATCACCCGCGGCCTCGGTGGCCTCGGTGCTGGAGGCGCCGCCGGTGACGCTGCTGCCGAGGATCAGGGCCTTCTTGCCCGTCTCCGCCTTGGCCGTCGGTGATCCGCCGATCACCAGGGCGGCGAGGAGCACGCCCAAGGCCAGAAGTGCCATGCCGGCGATCGTCGCCCGGCGTGGGGAAACCATTCCCATGAAGTGACCTCCGTTGAGTGGGACCAGGGCACCCAAGTGCCCATGCAGACCAAACCGCTTCAGGGGGTGCAAGGGCAAGATGAAAAAGGGACCGGCCTGCGCGTCCTTGCGTACGCGGGCGCGCGTGCCCGGGCCGGTAGGCTCGAGTGCCGAGGTGCCCGCGACCCGTTCCGCCGCCCGTCTCCCGGCGCTCGCCGTCGCCGCCGCCCTCGCGCTGCTCGCGCCGGCCGCGGCCGACGGCCACGCGGGGCACGAGGGCGAGCGCCCGGTGGTGGACGGCGTGGCGCCCGCGGTCGCCGGCGTCGAGGTCCGCGTCGTGCCCGACAGCTTCGGCAAGCTCGCGCTCAGCACGCGCGGCGGCGTCACGGCCACGGTGCTCGGCAGCGCCGGCCAGCCGATCCTCCGGGTCGGGCCGCGCGGGGTGGAGGCCAACGCCGCGGCCCCCGAGTGGTACGCCGACAACGAGCCGCTGGGCATCGCCCAGGTGCCCGCCGCGGCGAAGGCCTCGGCGCCGCCGCGCTGGCGGCGGGTCTCCGTGCAGCGGACGTGGGGGTGGTTCGACCACCGGCTGCACCCGGCGGGAAAGCTGGTCCGCCGCTGGGCGGTGCCGCTGCGCGTGGACGGCCGCACGGTGCAGGTGCGCGGCCGCGTGCTGCCCGCGGCCGGCGCGCTGGAGGTGCGGCCCGCGGGCGCGGCGCCGGTCGCCGGCGCGCAGGTCGCCGGCGTGGGGCAGCCCGCGCTCGCGCTCTCGCTGCGGGCCACGGGCGGGCGCACGGTCGCCGTCCGCGGCCCCGACGGCGAGCTCTTCGCCCGGGTCGGGCCCAAGGGCGCGGAGGTCAACGTCCGCTCGCCCGCGTGGGCGCCCACCGCGCAGTACCGCAACCGCGACCTGCTCGGCTCGGTGGCCGACCCGGACGCGCCGCCCAAGATGGTCCTCATCAGCCCCGAGCCGCGCCTGGTCTGGCCCGACCCGCGGCTGCTGCCCGCCAAGGCGCTGCCCGCGAAGGCCACCGGCGAGCAGGAGGTCGCGCGGTGGTCGATCCCCGTGTCCTCGGGCGGCGCGTCCGCCACGCTGCGCGGCACGACGGTGCTCGCGGTCGCCAAGCCCGAGCCGCTGCCCGCGGCCCAGGCGAGCACGTCCGCCCGCGCGCCCGCGGGGGACGACGGCGGGACCGACTGGCTGCCCATCGTCCTGGGCGGCGTCGCGGCGCTCGCGGTGCTCGGCGGCGCGCTCGTGCTCGTCCGCGCACGCGCCCGCCGCGCCTAGCGGCCGGGTTGGTACCGGCCGGTAGGATTCGCGGCCCATGGCCCTCGAGCACGTCGACATGCTGATCGTCGGGGCCGGCCTCTCCGGCATCGGCGCCGCCCACCACCTGCAGACGCGGCTGCCGGGCAAGACCTACACCATCCTCGAGGCGCGCGACGCGATCGGCGGCACGTGGGACCTGTTCCGCTACCCGGGCATCCGCTCGGACTCCGACATGCACACCCTCGGCTACCGCTTCCGGCCGTGGACGGAGGCCGAGGCGATCGCCGACGGGCCGTCGATCCTGCGCTACGTGCGCGCGACCGCGGCCGAGGCGGGGATCGACCGCCGCGTCCGCTTCCACCACAAGGTCGTGCGCGCGGAGTGGTCGACCGCCGACGCGCGCTGGACGGTCGAGGCGCAGCGCAGCGACACCGGCGAGACCGTGCGGCTGACCTGCGGCTTCCTGTTCATGGCCGGCGGCTACTACCGCTACGACCAGGGCTACCTGCCCGACTTCCCGGGGCTCGGCCGCTTCGGCGGCCGCTTCGTCCACGCCCAGCACTGGACCGACGACATCGACTACGCCGCCAAGCGCGTGGTGGTCATCGGCAGCGGCGCCACGGCGGTCACGCTCGTGCCCGCGATGGCCGAGCGCGCGGCCCACGTGACGATGCTCCAGCGCTCGCCGACCTACATCGTCGCGGCGCCGGCGAAGGACCCGATCGCCAACGCGCTGCGGCGCGTCCTGCCCGAGCGCGCGGCGTACTTCACGACCCGCTGGAAGAACGTCCTGCTGCAGGCGGCGTTCTACCGGCTCAGCCGCCGCCGTCCCCGGATGATGCGCAAGGTCATCCGCGCGGGCGTCGCGCGGCAGCTGCCGGAGGGCTACGCGGTCGACACCCACTTCAAGCCGCGCTACGACCCGTGGGACCAGCGCGTCTGCCTGGTGCCCGACGGCGACCTGTTCACGGCGATCCGCGCCGGCCGCGCCTCCGTGGTCACCGACGAGCTCGAGACGTTCACCGAGACCGGCGTGCGGCTGCGCTCGGGCCAGGAGCTCGAGGCCGACGTCGTGGTCGCCGCGACCGGCCTGAACATGCTGGCCTTCGGCGGGGTGCAGCTGGCCGTCGACGGGCGCGACGTCGTCCTGCCCGAGACCATGGCCTACAAGGCGATGATGCTCTCCGACGTGCCGAACTTCGCGTACGCCATCGGCTACACGAACGCGTCGTGGACGCTCAAGGTCGACCTGACCTGCGAGTACGTGTGCCGCGTGCTCGAGCACATGGACCGCCACGGCTTCCGCCGCTGCATGCCGGTCAACCGCGACCCCTCGGTCAGGCCGGAGCCGTTCCTGGACTTCAAGGCCGGCTACGTCCTGCGGTCGGTGGACCGGTTCCCGCGCCAGGGCGACCGCGCCCCGTGGCAGCTGCCGCAGAACTACGCGCTGGACGTGCGCACGCTGCGCTTCGGTCCCGTCGACGACGGCGTGCTCGAGTTCTCCTCGCCGGCGCCCGCCGCGCCCGAGCCGTCCGAGCCCGAGACGGTCGCCGCCTAGGCGAAACCTGCACGACTTCGCACCGGCCGCGTTTCAAGCCGGCCGCGCCGGGGATGGGAGGCCCGCAGGATCGGGACCCATCGAGCAGGGGAGACGGCAGGTGCGCGGGAAGGCGGCGTGGATCATCGCGGCGGCGTTGTGGGCGGGCGGCGCGGGCACGGCGACGGCGGTGCAGCAGCCGCCGGGCGCGGCCAAGAACGTCGAGCTGGTGGCCAACCTGCCGGAGGGCAGGTACGCGACCGCGATCAACTTCCTGTCCTACGGGCACGGCCGGCGGGCGACGGAGGTGATGCTCATCACCGGGCGCTTCGGCCTCAAGTCCTATGACATCTCCACGCCGTCGGCGCCGCGGCTGCTCGACGAGGTCACCTCGGAGGAGCTGCACCTGCCCGGCGACCCGCCGGTGAAGATGGACCCGCCCGACCAGTCGACGTACTGGCAGAACGAGGACATGGACGTCGACCGGTCGCGCAAGCTGGCGATCCTGTCGCGCGACCCGCGCTCCTACCGCGGCTCCACCTCGCGCGAGCCCGGCGAGGAGGACCCCAACGGGGCGACGAACATCGCCGGCGTCTACGTCGTCGACGCCAAGGACCCGCGGGACCTCCGGCTGCTGAGCTTCACGCAGCTGCCGACCGGCCACACGTCGTCGTGCATCGACGGCTGCCGGTACCTGTGGACGGGCGGCCCCGCCAGCACCGTCCACCAGCGCGAGGACCTCGGCTGGGCGCTGGGCCGGCCGATCATCGTCACCGACCTGCGCGACCCCGCGCACCCGGTCGCTCATCCCGACGAGCCGCTGGACCTGTTCCGCGCCGACGGCACGACCGCCTACTCGCACGACGTGCAGGTCGACGACGCCGGCATCGCGTGGGTGTCGGGCCTCGGCGGCGTGCGCGGGTACTGGACCTCGGGCCGCCACGCCGACCCCGTGAGCGGCGAGCGCCGCGAGGCCACGCCGCTGGACCCGATCCCCTACGGGGGCGGCGGGTTCGCCGACGACGCGGTCGGCGACACGCCGGGCGGCTGGATGCACAACAGCGCCCGCCCGGTCGGGCCGCGCGCGCCGAAGGGCGACAAGCGCTACAAGCGGGGCGAGCTGCTGCTGGCCACCGAGGAGGACTTCGGGCCGCCCGAGGAGGCCTGCCGCGACCGCGGCGCGTTCACCATCGCCTCGCTGGACGGCAGCTACGGCGGCGAGGGCTGGCGCTCGACGCCCGAGCAGCCGTTCCGGCTGCGCACCGTCGGCCGCTGGAGCCCGTACGCGCAGGAGGGCACCCGCACCGAGGGGCTCACCTTCTGCTCGGCGCACTACTTCGACGTCGACGGGCCGCTGGTCACCTACGCCTGGTACGGGCAGGGCACGCGGTTCCTCGACGTGTCGCGCCCCGAGCAGCCGATCCAGGTCGCGTACTGGCGGCCCGACGACGGCAACGTCTGGGCCTCCTACCTGCACGACGGCTACGTCTACACCGCCGACCACGGCCGCGGCATCGACGTGCTGCGGCTGAAGACCGGGGCGCACGCCGCGGCCGCCCGGCGCCGCGAGGTCGTGGCGCCGCCGATGTCGCTGCGCCAGGTCGCCTACCTCCGCGGCCTCTCGCGGCAGCTCAGGCCGGACCCGAGCACCGGATACCTCTGCCTGCTGCCGGTCGCGCGCTAGCCACGGCGCCCGGGGCCCCGCCGCGGCGGGGCCCCGCGCCGCGCCGGCCTCAGCGGGCCGGCGGGATGTTCTGGTTGACGCGGAACAGGTTGTCCGGGTCGTACTGCGCCTTGACGCGGGTGAGCCGGTCGTAGTTGTCGCGGTAGCTCGCCCGGACCCGCTCGGCGCCCTCGTCCATCATCATGTTCACGTACGCGCCGCCTGCCGAGTAGGGGTGCAGCGCCTCCTGGTAGCCGACGCTCCACTCGCGGATCGCCGCCACGTTGGCCGGGTCGGGGTCGACCCCCGCGAACACCGTGCCGTACGTCGCGTCGCGGTAGCCCCACGCCGTGTCGGCGGGCCCGACGTCGTGCGCCGCGCCGTCGATCGGGTACATGTGCATCGTCGACTGCGGCGTGGGCAGCTGCATCCCGAAGCGCGCGTGGATCGCGACGGCCTCGTCGGGGACCTCCTTGACGAAGTCCGCCCGCCAGTACCACTGGTCGCCTCGCGGGTAGAGGCCGTCGAACGCGCTCTGCAGCATCGGGTGCGGCATGGGCTGGACGCCGTGCAGCAGCGGCGCGGGCAGCGCGTCCAGCAGCGGCGCCATGTCGCGGGCGGCCTCCTCCTCGGTGCCGACGTGGCACCAGACGACGCCGCAGATGGCGCGCCCGTGCAGCTCCTCGGGGAACGGCGGCGCGGGCGGCACCGCCCCGAAGAGGAAGAACCCGTTGAGGTCGCGCGGCGCCGCCGGCAGGAAGTCGCGGTAGGCGGTGAGCACCTCGGCGCCCGCCTCGGCCGGCCAGAACGTCGGGCCGCCGATCACCGTGCCGACCTCGTGCAGCCGGAACGTGAAGGAGGTCACGACGCCGAAGTTCCCGCCGCCGCCGCGCAGCGCCCAGAACAGGTCGGGGTGCTCGTCGGCGCTCGCCCGGACGCGCTCGCCCGAGGCCAGCACGACGTCCGCCTCGAGCAGGTTGTCGATGGCCAGGCCGCACTTGCGCGTGAGGTGGCCGAGGCCGCCGCCCAGCGTGAGGCCGCCCACGCCGGTGGTCGAGATGATGCCGCTCGGCGTCGCCAACCCGTACGGGTTGGTCGCGCGGTCGACCTCGCCCCAGGTACAGCCGCCGTCGGCCCGCACGGTGCGGGCGCCGGCGTCGACCTGGACGTCGTGCATGAGCGAGAGGTCGATGACGACGCCGTCGTCGCACGTGCCCAGCCCGGCGCCGTTGTGGCCGCCGCCGCGGACCGCGAGCAGCAGCCCGTGGTCGCGGGCGAAGCCGACGGCCCGCGCCACGTCCTCCGGGGCGGCGCACCGCGCGATCAGCGCCGGGCGCCGGTCGATCATCGCGTTGTAGACCTTCCGGGCCTCGGCGTACTCCGCGTCCTCGGGCCCCACCAGCTGGCCGTGGAACCCGGTCAGCTCCCTGCGCGCGGCCTGTGCCGCCGGCATGACGGTGCTCACGTCGTCTCCTTGCGTCGAGCGTGGTCGATGTCACCGGCGACGCTACGCCCGGCCCGCGGGCCGCGCCATGACCGAGGCTGATCCTCTTCTCCGGCCGTCGCGCGGGAAGGAACGCCCTGTGCGCATGGTCCGTTCTGACTATGGTGCGCCCGAGGCCCCAGCAGATGCACGACCTTCCCGGCCCGCTCCGCCCGCGGTCGACCTTCCCGTTCGTGGGACGGTCGGCGGAGCTCGAGACGCTCCAGGCGCTCGTCCCCCGCGCCGAGGGCGAGGGGCGGCGGCTGGTGCTGCTGGGCGGCGAGCCCGGCTCGGGCAAGAGCCGCCTGGTGCGCGAGCTGGCCGAGCACGCCGCGGCCGGCGGCGCGCTCGTGCTCTACGGCGCCTGCGACGCGGTCGTCCAGACCCCGTATGGGCCGTTCGTCGAGGCGCTCGACCACCTCGTGCGCGTCACCGACCCGGAGACGCTGGCCGGCGCGCTGGGCGGTGGCGGCGGCGAGCTGACGCGCCTGCTGCCCGACCTGCCGGCACGCGTCGGCGGGCTGGCCGCTCCCGTGGCCGCCGACCCGGACACCGAGCGCCACCGCCTGCACACCGCCGTCGCCGACCTGCTGACCGCGATGGGCGAGCGGCGGCCGCTGGTGCTCGTGCTCGAGGACGGCCACTGGGCCGACGCGCCGACGCTCCTGCTGCTGCGCCACCTCGCCCGCGCGGGCGGCAGCGCCCGCGTGCTGGTGGTGGCGACGTTCCGCGACACGGAGGCCGACGTGCCGGTGCGGCTCGCCGAGACGCTCGCCGGCCTGCGGCGCTCCGAGGACGTCGTGCGCCTGCGGCTCGGCGGCCTGTCGGGCACGGAGGTCGACGAGTTCGTGCGGCGCGCGGCCGACGGCGAGGTCGCCGGCGAGCCGGACCTCGCGCGGGCGATCGCCGACCTCACCGGCGGCAACCCGTTCCTGGTCTGCGAGCTGTGGCGGGCGCTGATCGAGACCGGCGCGCTTGAGCGCGACGGCGACGCGATGCACCTGCGCCGCCCGCCCGCGGAGCTCGGCACGCCCGAGAGCGTGCGCGAGGTCGTCAGCCGCCGCCTCGCGCGGCTGGACCCCGCGACCGGCGACCTGCTCGAGCTCGCCGCGACGGCCGGCTCGGAGTTCGAGCTCGGGCTGGTCCGCGGCGCCACCGACGGCGACCCGCTCGCCGCCCTCGACGAGGCGGTCCGCAGCGGGTTCGTCGAGGAGCTGCCGGGCCGGGGCCTGGCCTACCGCTTCACGCACGAGCTGGTGCGCCGCGCGCTCTACGACCGGCTGTCGGCCGTGCGCCGCGCCGAGCTGCACCTCCGCGTCGCCGAGGCGCGCGAGCGCGACGCGGGGCGCTCCGGGCGCGACCTCGCCGACCTCGCCCACCACTTCGCCGCGGCCGCCCCGTTCGGCCAGGCCGAGCGGGCCGTCGAGTACAACGTCCTCGCCGCACGGGCGGCCGTCGCCGCGCTCGCGTACGACGAGGCGGCCGAGCGCCTGCGCACCGCGCTGGACCTCGGGGTCGACGAGCCGGCCGAGCGCGCGCGGATCCTCCTCGAGCTCGGGACGGCCAGCCACCGGGCGGGCAAGGCGGCCGCGGCGCTCGAGGCGTTCCGCGCGGCGGCCGGCATCGCGCGCGAGCTCGGCGACGCCGAGCTGCTGGCGCGCGCCGCCATCGGCCACGAGGACGCGTGCTGGCGCCCGGGCATCGTCGACCAGGGCGCCGTCGAGCTGCTCGAGGAGGCCGCCGCCGCGCTCGGCGATGCGCCGTCGCGGCTGCGCCTCGGCCTGCTCAGCGGGCTGGCCCGCGCGCTGGACTTCCGCGGCGACCACGCGCGCGGCGCTGGCGTCCGGACGCGGGCGGTCGCGCTGGCCCGCGAGCTCGGCGACCGCGCCGGCCTGGCGACCGTGCTCGTCCGCTCGTACTGGTCGCGCGGCACGAGCCCGCTGGAGGAGATCCTCGCGATGCTCAGCGAGGCCAACGAGCTGGGGGAGGACCTCGGCGACACCGAGATCCGCGCGGAGGCGATGGCCTGGCGGGTGCCGGCGTTCGTCGCGCTCGCCGACCTCGCCGCGGCGCGGCGCGAGCAGGCCGAGCTGCGGGCGACGGCCGACCGCACGGCCCAGCCGTTCATGCTCCACGTCGCCGAGCACTACGGCGCGGCGATCGCGATCGGCGACGGCCGGCTGGCGGCGGCGGAGACGATGGCCCGCCGCTCGCACGAGTGGGGCCGGCTGCTGACGGGCCGCGACGCGTCGGGCAGCTACGGCATCCAGATGTTCACGCTGCGCCGCGAGCAGGGGCGGCTGGCCGAGCTGGCGCCCGTGATCCGGATCCTCGCCTCCGACGCCCGCGAGGGCGGCCCGTGGCGGCCCGGGCTCGCGTCGGTCCTCGCCGAGCTGGGGATGGAGGGCGACGCGCGGCGGGAGCTCGCCCGGGTGGCGGACGAGGGGCTCGAGCCGTACCGCGAATCGCTGTGGCTGGCGGCGCTGACCTACCTCACCGACGCCGCGGCGGCGCTGGGCGACGAGCGGATGGCGGCGCTGCTGTACCCCGAGCTCGCGCCGCTGGCGGGGACCAACGTGATGATCGGCCACCTCGTCGCGTGGTACGGCGCGGCCGACCGCTACCTGGGGATGCTCGCCGCGACGCTCGGCGAGTGGGAGCTCGCCGACGAGCACTTCGAGGCCGCGATGGCGCTCGACCGCCGCATGGGCGGGGCGACGTGGGAGGCGCACACGGCCTGCGAGCACGCGCGGGTGCTGCTCGCTCGCGGCCGCGGGGAGCGCGAGCGGGCGGAGCGGCTGCTCGGACACGGGGCGGCGCTGGCCGACCGCATCCCGCTGCCGGCGCTGGCGCATCGCATCCGCGCGCTGGGGAGCACGGCGCCGCGCACCGGGCTGCCCGACGGGCTGTCGCCGCGCGAGGCCCAGATCCTGCGGCTCGTCGCCGAGGGGCTCAGCAACCGCGAGATCGGGGAGCGGCTGCAGATCAGCGAGCACACCGCCGCCAACCACATCCGCAGCATCCTGCGCAAGACCGGCAGCTCCAACCGCACCGAGGCGGCGTCCTACGCGCACCGCCGGCACCTTGCCGGGACGTAGGCGTCGGCGTACGCTCACCGGCCATGCCCCTGTACGTGATCGAGCGGACCTTCGCCGAGCAGCTCGAGCTCACCGGGGACGACGTGCGGCTCATCGAGGAGATCAACGGCGACGAGGGCGTGCGCTGGCTGTTCTCGTTCCTCAGCGCCGACCGCCGTCGCTCGTACTGCCTCTACGAGGCGCCGTCGCCCGACGCGATCCGGGTGGCCGCCAAGCGCGGCGACCTGCCGGCCGACGCGATCGTCGAGGTCGGCCCGGGTACGCCGCAGTTCTCGGACCGGTTGCGCGACTGGGCCTCCGCCCAGGCGACCGGCTAGACGACCAACGACCCACAGGAGCAGCGAGTGCCGACCAGGAGCGGGAGCGCGGAGTGGCGGGGCGACCTCATGGGCGGGGAGGGCGACCTCACCGTCGGTGACGGCGTCTTCTCCGGCGCCTACACCTTCAAGTCGCGGTTCGAGGAGGGCGAGGGCACCAACCCCGAGGAGCTGATCGCGGCGGCGCACGCCGCGTGCTTCTCGATGGCGCTGGCCAACATCCTGGCCTCGCACGCGCACCAGCCCGAGTTCGTGCGCACGACGGCGCGCGTCCTACCGAGGCGAAGGTGGCCGGCATCGACGACGCGCACTTCCAGGAGCACGTCGAGGAGGCGCGTGTGGGCTGCCCGATCTCGCGCGCGCTGGCCGCGGTGCCGGAGATCGACGCGCAGGCCTCGCTGGTCTGAGCCCGCTCGCCGTGCTCGCCGCCGTCGACGCGCTCGACGAGGTCGTCGGCTGCGTCAGCCGCCCAGCGCGATCGCCACCACGCGGACGTCGCCCAGCGACCCGGTCCCGAGCACCGAGCCGGTCGTCTTCGACGCGATGGTCACCGTCTGCGTGCCGGCCGGCACGCTGCTGACGATGCCGTAGGCGTTGACCGTCTCCGAGGCGCTCGAGCTCGCGGAGCCGTCGATCGTGGAGAAGGCGCCGGGGACGGTCTGCCCGCCGCTGATCGCGCCGCTGCTGACGGTGCCGCCGACGTTGACGCCGACCGTGCGCTGGCAGGATCCGCCCGAGCCGCAGGTGATGTTGAACGTGCCCGTGAGCAGGACGAGCACCTTGCCGGGCTGGGCGAGCGTGACGGAGGTGGAGCCGGAGACGGCCGCGGTCAGGGCGGCCGGCGTGACGGTGGTGTTGACGCCGCCGACGCCGCCGGAGGTCGGCCCGGGGTCGCCCTGCGGGCCCTGGTCGCCCTGGTCGCCCTTGGGCCCCTGGAGGCCGGTCAGGCCCTGGATGCCCTGGATCCCCTGCTCGCCGCGCGGCCCCGGCTCCCCGGCGGGGCCCTGCGCGCCGGCCTCGCCCGTGGCGCCCCGCGGGCTGGCCGGCCCCGGCTTCCCGGTGGCCTTGAGCTTCTTGCGCACGGCGCTTGCGAGCTTGGTCTCGGTCACCGCGCCCTTGCGCAGCTGGGTGCTGCCGACGCTGTCGCGCG
>JACRMD010000255.1 GCA_016215085.1 Solirubrobacterales bacterium
TGGTCATGGCTGGTGGTTACCCGGAGATCCCGGCCGCGTCGCACGCCGACTTGTACTCGCCGGTGCACACCTCGGAGGCCTTCAGGAACCCGTCCTTGATGATCGTGTCCGCGACGTTGTCCTTCGTCACCGCGACCGGCTTCAGGAGGACCGACGGGACCTGCTTCTGGCCGTTGTCGACCTCGCCGTTGACCAGGCCGGACGGGGGCTCCTTGCCCTGCGCCAGCGCGAAGGCCAGCTCGGCCGCGGCCTCGGCCTCGGGGATGATCGCCTTGTAGACGGTCATGTACTGCTCACCCGCGAGGATGCGCTGCACGGCCGCCAGCTCGGCGTCCTGGCCGGTCACCGGCACCTTCTTGGGGTCGATGCCGGCGCCCTTCATCGCGGCGATCGCGCCGCCGCCGGTGCCGTCGTTCGCGGCGTAGACGCCGTCGATGTTGCTCTTGCCCACGGCGGTGATCGCCTGCTCCATCTCGGTCTGGGCCTTGTCGGGCGACCAGTCCGGGGTGTCGTACTCCTTGGCGATCTTCACCTTGCCGTCGAGGACCGAGTGCGCCCCGGCCTTGAACAGCTTGGCGTTGTTGTCCGTCGGAGCGCCGTTGATCATCACGATGGTCTTGCCGGAGCCGCCGCCGAGGGCCTCGAGCAGGCTCGAGCCCTGGAGCTTGCCGACCTGCTCGTTGTCGAACGAGATGTAGTAGTCGACGTCGGCGTCGGTGATCAGGCGGTCGTAGGAGATCACGGGGATCTTCGACTGCTTGGCCCGCGTGACGATGCTGGCCGCGGATGCGGAGTCCACCGGGTCGAGCACGAGGACGTTGGCGCCCTTGGTGATGGCGGCCTCGGCCTGGCTCTGCTGCTTGGCGGCGTCCTGGTCGGCGTTCGAGTAGATGATCTCGCAGTCGGAGCACAGCTCCTTCAGCTTCCGCTCGAAGTTCGGCCGGTCCTGCGCCTCGTAGCGGGTGGTCTTCGACTCGGGGAGCAGCAGGGCGATCTTCTTGCCGCCGCCACCGCCGGTGGTGGCGCTGCCGCCGCCTCCGCCGCTGTCGTCGTCGTCGCCGCACCCTGCGGCGAACGCGAGCGCTGCCACGGCGAGCATGGTGCCCGCTGCGCGCACGTACTTGGTCATGTGGTCCCTCCTCCAGGGATGGGGTATGTGATGGATCGGGTCAAGACGGGGCTCCGGTGGCCGCGAGGTGGGCCGAGCTCAGGCGGTCGGTGTCGCTGATGACCAGCGCCAGCGCGCCCAGCAGCTCGGCGCGGTCGCCGAGCACGGCGGCGCGGACGTCGACCGCCGCCGCCACGCCGGGCAGCGCGTAGCGGTCGAGCGTCTCGCGGATGCCGGCGAGCAGCGGCTCGCCGGCGCGCCCGAGCTCGCCGCCCACGACGACGACCTCGGGGTTGAGGCAGTTGGACAGGTCGGCCAGCGCGCGGCCGATGGCGCGGCCGGCGTCGCCGAGCACGCGGCGGGCGCCGACGTCGCCGGTGCGCGACAGCTCGAGCATGTCGGCGACGGTGAGGTCGCCGTGGTTGGGGCGCAGCAGCTCCAGCAGCGAGCCCGAGGCGGCCTTCGTCTACAGGCAGCCGCGGTTGCCGCAGCGGCACAGCGGCCCGTCGGCCGACACGTGCACGTGACCGATCTCGCCGGCGATGCCCGACGCGCCGCGATGCAGCCGGCCGCCGAGGACGACGCCCATCCCGATGCCCGAGGCGACCTTGAGGTAGAGCATGTCGCCGGTCCCCTGGCCGGCGCCGAAGGACAGCTCGCCGAGCGCGCCGAGGTTGGCGTCGTTGTCGACCGCGACGTCGATGCCCAGCCGGCGCTCCAGCTCGGCGGCCGGGCGCAGGCCCGCCCAGCCGGGCAGGATCACCGAGGAGCCGAGCACGCCGGTGGCGCGGTCGATCGGCCCGGGCAGGCCCATGCCCGCGCCGAGCACGCGGTCGCGGCGCAGGCCGGCTTCGGCGAGCGCCTCGTCGACCATGTCGGCGGCGGCGTCCAGCGCCTCGGTGGCGGACCGGTCGACGTCGATGCGGGCGGTGTGCTCGGCCAGGACGCGCGACGAGAGGTCGGCGACCGCCACGCGCAGGTGCGTGTGGCCGAAGTCAACACCCACGGCACATCCGGCCGAGGGGTCCAGGGCCAGCAGGACCCCGGGACGGCCGCCCTGACGGCCACCGCGCTGCTGCTCGGACTCCTCCTCGACGACCAGGCCGCTGGCCGCCAGGTCGGCCACGAGGCTCGAGACCGTGGAGCGGGAAAGCCCGGTGTGACGGGCGATCTCGGCCCGGCTGGCGCGGCCCGTGCGACGCAGCACGTCGACGACCTGGGCCCGGTTGCGCTCGCGGAGGGACCTCAGCGAGGAGACGGTGGTGACGACCCTGGACACCCTGGCGCACCTTCTCCGATCGCCGAACGGTTTGTCAAGGATTCGAACGAACCTGGCGGGCTATTACGCACCGGAACTGCGTAGTACGTACAAACCGCCGCGAGTGCTACACATCCGTCCGATGTTGCACACCGACCACGTCGGCAGCTACTCGTTCGACCCCGGCGTCCTGCCCGGGAACATCGAGCACTTCACGGGCGTCGCGCAGGTCCCGATCGGCGTCGCCGGCCCGCTGCTCGTCGACGGCGAGCACGCCCAGGGCGAGTTCTACGTGCCGCTCGCCACCGCCGAGGGCACGCTCGTGGCGTCCTACAACCGCGGCATGAAGCTGCTGCACGCCGCGGGCGGCGTGAAGACGACGGTCCTCGACGACCGCATGCAGCGCGCGCCGTCCTTCCTCTTCCCCAGCGCGCGTGAGGCGCGCGACTTCGGCCGCTGGCTGCGCGAGCACTTCGAGGAGATCAAGGCCGCGGCCGAGGCCACCACCCGCTCCGGCCGGCTCCAGGACATCGAGCAGTACTCGGCCGGGCGCATCCTCTACACCCGCTTCAACTACACCACCGGCGACGCGGCCGGCCAGAACCTCACCGGCAAGGCGACGCAGGCCGCCTGCCAGTGGATCGCCGCCCACCACGACGGCATCGACCAGTGGTTCCTGGAGTCGAACTTCGCCACCGACAAGAAGAGCTCGCAGGTCAACATGCTGCGCACGCGCGGCAAGCGCGTGGTGGCCGAGGCGACGATCCCCGACGCGCTGTTCAAGTCGGTGATGAACTCGTCGACCGAGCTCATGTACCGGGCGCGCCAGGTGTCCAACCTCGGCGGCTTCATGTCGGGCGTCAACAACAACGGCGCCCACTCGGCCAACGGCATCACGGCGATGTTCATCGCCACCGGCCAGGACGTCGCCAACGTGGCCGAGAGCTCCGCGGCGTTCGTGTACGCCGAGCGCCACGACAACGGCGACTACTACTACTCGGTCACGATCCCGTCGCTGATCGTCGCCACCTACGGGGGCGGCACCGGTCTGCCGACCCAGCGCGAGTGCCTGGAGCTGCTCGGGTGCTACGGCGCCGGCAAGGTCCTCAAGCTGGCCGAGATCGTGGCCGCGACGGTGCTGTGCGGCGAGCTGTCGCTGGGGTCGGCCATCGTCGCCGAGGAGTGGGTCGAGGCCCACGACGCCTACGGGAGGAACCGGCCGTGACCGAGGAGCGCGGCGGTCACGAGGCGGGCGCCCTGGCGCGCCTGACCCTCGAGGAGCTCGGCCTGGCCACGGGCGGCATCGGCGGCGTGCACCGCGCCATCGCGTCGCGGGTCTTCCGCTACGTGGGCCCGCAGTCGACGCCGGCCCGCATGGTGCACGACGCGGTCTCCGGCGCCGTGTACGGCGGGCTGCACGGCGGTGCGCGTGCCGCCGGTGCGGCGGCCGACCTGGCGCTGCGCCACCGCGAGCTGGTCCCGCTGTCCACGACCCGCCGCGGCGCCGCGGTGCTCGCCGCGCTGCAGGGCCTGCGCGGCGACGCGCTGGAGGCGCAGGGCAGCCCGCTGGCGCAGCCGATGGCCGTGCGCGTGGACGGGGCGGTCGTCGAGCCCACGCCGGACGCGCTGGCCGCGGCGTTCCCGGACGCGAGCGGCCGGCTCGTCGTCTTCCTCCACGGGCTGATGGAGACCGAGCACTCGTGGGGGCTGGGCAGCCGCGAGCCCTACGGCGCGCGGCTGGCGCGCGACCTCGGCTGCACGCCGGTCTACGTGCGCTTCAACAGCGGCCGCCACATCTCGGAGAACGGCCGCTCGCTGGCCGAGCTGCTCGACGCGCTCGTCGCCGCGTGGCCGGTCGAGGTCGGCGAGATCGCGCTCGTGGGCCACTCGATGGGCGGGCTCGTCGCGCGCAGCGCGGCCCACCAGGCCCAGGCCGAGGGCCTGGCCTGGGTCGAGAACGTCCGCCACGTCGTCTCGCTCGGCTCGCCGCACCTGGGCGCCCCGCTCGAGCAGGCCGTGCACTACGCCAGCGCGGCGCTGCACAAGCTGCCCGAGACGCGGCCCTTCGGCGGGTTCCTGCGCCGGCGCAGCTCCGGCATCCGCGACCTGCGGCAGGGCTCGCTCGTCGACGACGACTGGCGCGACCGCGACCCCGACGCGCTGCGCGCCGAGGCCTGCCAGGAGGTGCCGCTGCTGGAGGGGGCGACGCACTGCTTCGTCAGCGCGACCGTGACGCGCAGCCCGCGGCACCCGGTCGGCCGCGTCGTCGGCGACCTGCTCGTGCTCGAGGGCAGCGCGACGGGGCGCAGCCGCCGCCGCACGATCCCGTTCGAGGCCGAGCACGGGCACCACCTCGGCGGCGTCAACCACTTCACCCTGCTCAACCACCCCGAGGTGTACGACAAGCTCCGCGGCTGGCTGGCGACGCCCCCGCGGGCCCTGACGCACTAGCTTCCCGTCCGTGGGGGACGCAGGGCAGGGCGAGCTGGCGCGGCGGGTGGTGCGCCAGGCCGCGGCGGCGACGGTCGTCGCGAACCTCGGCGGCGCGGCCGTCGTCTTCGCGCTGCTCTACTGGGTCATGCCGCTCCCGGACATCGACGACGCGGACGCGGCGAAGCTCACCAACGCGATCGTCTTCCTCGCCTTCCTCGCCGTGGCGGTGCCGGTCGGCACGGTGTGGAGCCTGCGGCTCTTCCGGCCCGTCGGCGCGTGGCTGTCGGGCGGTGAGCCGGCGGGGGCCGACGACCAGCGCCGCGCGCTGACCGCGCCCATTCGCCAGCTCCTGCCGATCGTCGTGCTCTGGCTCGCCGGCGGCGCGCTGTTCGTCGTGCTCAACGCCCACTTCGCCTGGCGGCTGGCGCTCATCGTCGGCATCACCGCGGCGCTCGGCGCCGCCGCGACGGCGACGCTCGGCTACCTGCTCGACGAGCGGATCATGCGGCCGGTCGCCGCCCGCGCCCTGCGCGACGGGCCGCCCGACCGGCTCGCCGCGCCGGGCGTGCGCGAGCGGATCGCGCTGACGTGGGCGCTGTGCACCGGCGTGCCCGTGCTCGGCCTGACGCTCATCGGCGTCGCGCAGCTGGCCGGGACGGTCGAGGCCTCCGGCGACCGGCTCGCGGCGACCGCGATGGCGCTGGGCGGCATCGCGCTGGCGGTCGGGCTCGCCGCGATGGCCCTGACCGCCCGCTCGGTCGCCGACCCGCTGCGCGGCATGCGCGAGGCGGTCGCGGCGGTCCAGCGCGGCGACACCGACGTCGAGGTGCCGGTCTACGACGGCAGCGAGGTCGGGCTGCTGCAGGCCGGCTTCAACCAGATGGTGTCGGGCCTGCGCGAGCGCGAGCACCTGCGCGACCTCTTCGGCCGCCAGGTCGGCGAGGACGTCGCGCGCGAGGCGCTCGAGCGCGGCACCGAGCTCGGCGGCGAGGTCCGCGACGTCGCCGCGCTGTTCATCGACCTGGTGGGGTCGACGGAGCTGGCCCACGAGCGGCCGCCGACCGAGGTCGTCGAGCTGCTCAACGAGCTGTTCTGCGTCGTCGTCGAGGTCGTCGGCGAGCACGGCGGGTTCGTCAACAAGTTCGAGGGCGACGCCGCACTGTGCCTCTTCGGCGCGCCGCTGCCGCGCGAGGACGCGTGCGCCGACGCGCTGGCCGCGGCCCGCGAGATGCGCGCGCGCCTGCGCGAGGAGCTCCCGGACGTCGACGTCGGCATCGGCGTGTCGGCCGGCCCCGCGGTCGTCGGCAACGTCGGCGCCGCCGAGCGCTTCGAGTACACCGCGATCGGCGACCCGGTCAACGAGGCGGCCCGGCTGACCGAGCTCGCCAAGGAGCGCCCCGGGCGCGTCGTGGCCTCCGGCGCGGCGGTGGACGCCGCCGGCGACGAGGAGGCCGGGCGGTGGCGCGAGGACGGAGAGGAGGCGCTGCGCGGTCGCAGCACCGTCACCCGCCTCGCCGTGCCGCGCGGCTAGGGTCCGGCCATGCACAAGCGCGCGCTGGGACGGACGGGGCTGGAGGTCACCGAGGTCGGCTACGGGGCCTGGGGCATCGGCGGCTCGCAGTGGATCGGCGCCGACGACGACGAGTCGGTCCGCGCCCTGCATCGCGCCATCGACCTCGGCCTGAACCTCATCGACACGGCGCTCGCCTACGGGCCGCACCACAGCGAGCAGCTCGTCGGCGACGTGGTCCGCGGCCGCGACGAGACCGTGCACGTGGCGACCAAGGTGCCGCCGAAGAACCTGCAGTGGCCGGCACGCGCCGGCACGCCGGTCGAGGAGGTCTTCCCCGGCGAGCACGTCCGCCGCTGCACCGAGCGCAGCCTGCGCAACCTCGGGATGGACGTCGTCGACCTCCAGCAGCTGCACGTGTGGGACGACGGCTGGGTCGGCGAGGGCGACTGGCTCGAGACCGTCCAGGCGCTCAAGGACGAGGGCAAGGTCCGGTGCTTCGGCGTGTCGATCAACGACCACCAGCCGGGCAACGCCGTCAAGCTGATCGAGAGCGGCGTCGTCGACACCGTGCAGGTCATCTACAACGTCTTCGACCAGAGCCCCGAGGACGAGCTGCTGCCGCTCTGCCAGGAGCGCGGCATCGGCGTCCTGGCGCGCGTGCCGTTCGACGAGGGCTCGCTCACCGGCCGCATCACGCCCGACACGACGTTCCCGGAGGGCGACTTCCGCGAGGGCTACTTCGCGGGCGACCGCAAGGACGAGGTCTGGCGGCGCGTCAACGCGATCGCGCAGGACCTCGACGTCGCGATCGAGGACCTGCCGGAGGTCGCGCTGCGCTACGTCCTGAGCCACCCCGCGGTCTCCACCGTGATCCCGGGCATGCGCTCGCTGCGCAGCGTCGAGGCCAACTGCGCCGCGGCCGACGGCAAGGGCCTGCCCGACGACCAGGTGGCCAAGCTCAAGGCCCACCGCTGGGTGCGCAACTTCTACGGCGCCTAGTGGGGCGCGCGGCGGCGCCGCGCGGGCGCGGCGCCACCTAGCGCCGCCGCTTCGCCTTCTTCCTCGCCGCCGCGCGCACCTTCGCCGTCGCGCGCGGCGCGGCCTTGCCGTCGTAGGCGAAGCCGGTCACGGTCACCCGGCCGGTCACGGCCCCGCGCACGCCCTTGACGGTCAGCGACCGGGCGCGCCGCGAGACGCGGTGCAGCTCGGCGGTGCCGTCGCCGAGGCGCACGAGCACCTCCTGGCGGACCACCGCGCGACCGGGCCGCCACGTGACCTTCACCGCGGTGCCCTTGTGCGTGGCCTTGAGCTTCGCCGCGCGCGTCACGCGCGGCGGCGACGGCACGGTGAATGTCGCGACCTTCGGGCGGCCGAGCGGCAGGTCGTCGCGGTCGATGACCGCGTAGATGGTGCGCTTGCCGCCCGGGCCGGTGCGCGGCGTGAAGCGCAGCACGCCCTGGCGGCCACTGGCCGTGCCGAGCCGCTGCAGCGTGCCGCCGCCCTGGGCGACGAACGTCGTGACCTGGCCCGCGCGGGCGTTGTCGATCGTGTAGCGCAGCTCGCGCCGGGCGCCCTTGCGCGTGACCGTCCCGCGCACGCGCACGTCGGGCGCGTCGCGCGCGAGGTCGACGTCGCTGATCGCCGGCGACCCCGCGTCGGGCTCGATCGTCCACCGCCCGGCCGCCGGGGCGTTGATGCCGAACGTCGTCTCCTGCTCGTCGGCGTCGGCGTAGGCGAAGTACTGGTCGGTCGGCGCCAGGCCGCTGCGCCGCGGCGGGTCGTAGCGCTTGCCGTCGGGCGCGACGAGCGCCGCCTGCGGCGCGCCGCCCGAGCCCTTCAGCCGCACCTGCAGCTTCTTGACGCCGGAGCCGACCGTGAAGCCCTGCCCGCCGCCGGCCTGCGCCGCGGCCGCCGGCCGGTAGTCGTCGAGCTTGCAGGTCGGGAACAGGACGTCGATGTCGTCGATCGGGTCCGCCCACTTGTGGCCGATGCCCGCCTCGAAGACGAGGAAGCCCGCGCAGGCGGCGACGCCCTTGGACGACAGGATCGCCTTGCCGAGGCTGAACTTCAGCCCGGCGCAGACGTTGGCCTCCGCCTCGAGGCTGAACGCGAAGTCCTTGGACGCCGCCAGCCAGCCGTCGAACTTCGCGCTCGCGCCGACCTCGGACTTCTCGGCCCCGCAGGTGCCGATCTCGGCGTTGGCCCCGAAGGCGATGTCCAGCGGGTACGTGTACTTCAGGTAGCCCTGCCCGATCTTGTAGCCGAGCACGTAGATGGGGCCCAGCGCCTCGATCTTGAACGGGTGCGTCAGGGTCAGCGTGATCGTCGCGTAGTCGTCCTTGGTTGGGTCCTTCGTGTCGAGCTGGCCGACGCCGACCACCGCGCCGACCGACGTCGACGGGCCGCCGGTCAGCACGACCTCGCCGCGCAGCCGCAGCGGGTCGTTGCGCAGCTCGATGCCCGCGTAGGGCAGGTACACGTAGGGCGGGTAGATCTGCTTGCCGGGCAGGCCGAAGCGGCCGGTGATGCGGTCGAACTCGAGCTTGCCGTCGACGATCCGGAACGAGCCGTCGTAGACGTCGCCGCCGCCGCTGGGCGGCTTCCACTGCACGCTGCCCGCCCACGTCGGCGGGTCGGTGACGTACTCCAGGTTCAGGTCGCGGAAGCCGTAGGGCAGCTCGTCGACGTGGGCCTTGAGCCCGTCGAAGCGCAGGCCGACGACGTTGTCGGCCTTGAACGTGACGTCGGCGGTCACCGTGTCGAACGGGTCGGGCATCGTCAGGTGCGCGGCCAGCCGCGACTGCCCGCTCGTGAAGACCAGCCGCGTGTCGCCCACCACGTCGAGGCCGAGCAGCTGCGCGCCGTAGCCGGCCTTGTCGAGGTCGAACACGCCCGGGACCGTGTACTCGCCGCTCGCCGGGAAGGTCCACGTGCGCTCGCCCTTGGCGATGGTGATGGGGTCGATCGACGCGACCGAGCCCGCGGGCATCGTGATCGTGCGCTTGGCGGTGTCGATCGCCGCCGCCTTGCCCTTCGGGTCGACCTTGACGCCGTTGACGAGGAACGGCGTCGTGATCGAGAGCTTCGGCTCGCTGCCGCTGAAGCAGCCGGCCAGCGCCTTGAGCTGCGCGATGCCGAGCACGGGCGCCTTGCCGCACGCCGGCGGCGGCGGTGACGTGCCCCCCGGGTGGGCGGGCCCGTCTCCCGGCGGCGGCGCGGCCGGGAACCCGCCGGGGCCGGTGATGAGCGCCGCGCGGATCGTCGCGTTGGCGCCGCTGCCGCCGGTCTCCCATACCGCGGCGCCGGTGCCCGCGTTGCCGGCGGCGGACTCGAGGCCGACCGCGGCGTCGTTCGCGCTGAGCACCTGCGCGGTCGCCGGCCACGTCGTGCCGTCGGCCGAGGACAGGTACATGAGGTTGCGCGGGTCCGACCCCGAGACGAAGAAGAGGTGGACGTTGGCGACCGGGTCGAGGTCGACGGCCGCGCGGAGGGCGCCCGGCGCGGCCGCGGCGGTGGCGGGCGGCCCGAAGCCGTTGGCGCCCTTGTCGAACCGGCGCACGACCAGGCGCTGGTCGCTGAACCCGCCTTCGAACCCGGCCAGCACGGGCGCCGCCTGGCCGTTGCCGCCGAGGTCGAAGTCGGAGGCGATGCCGGTGGCGGTCGCCGGCGCCGACCACGACGCCTTGTCGCTGGGGTTGCCGTTGCCGGTGAAGGTGCTCCACGACAGCGTGCCGTCGAAGCCGCCGTTGCGCTTGGCCAGCAGCAGCGTCGTCGGGTCGACGTTGGCGAGGTGGACGTCGACGCCCTCCTGGCCCTCGAGCGGCCGCGCGTACGTGCTCGGCGGCGACACGCCGTCCAGCGGCGGCGCCTGCACGCCGCCCCCCTCGTACTCGGTCATCGTCGCCACGCGGAACTGCCCGGGGCCGAAGCGGGCCTCGTCGAGGCCGAACAGGCCGGTGCCGACCTTCTTCTCGGGCGCGAACGTCGCGCCGCCGTCGGTCGAGGTGATCAGGTACGTGCCGTCCTTGCCCGTGCCGCCGAAGACGTTGACGACGACGTGCAGCGCGCCGCTGAGCGGGTCGCGCACGATCGCGCCCTCCTGGTCGCCGCTGTCGACCAGCGAGAACTCGCGCGCCCGGTCGCAGGCCTGCTGGCCCGCCGCGATGCGGCAGAAGTGCACGTAGTCCTTGGCGCCCCCGCCCCGGGAGTTCTCGGTCCAGACGACGTACGCCGTGCCGTCGCCGGGGTCCGCGACGACCTGCGGGTTGCGGCCCGTGCCCACGTCGAACGCCGCCTCCGCGGCCGGTGCGATCGCCAGGACCAGCGCGGCTGCGAGCGCGGCGATGTGCCTCCCCATGGCGCGCGATCGTACCTGCGACTCCGGCGGCGCTTAAAGCGACTTGCACGGATGGTCGACACTGGTCTGAGGATGTCGTTGCCCAGGCCCCTCACCGATTGGTGGCGCCGGCGCTCCCGCGCCGAGCGCGCCGCCCTCCTGCTCGCCCCGCTCCTGACCGCCGTCGTCGCCGTGCTGGCGGTCACCCAGCTCCGCGACGATCCGGCGCCCAAGCCGCCCGTCAGCTCCTTCAGCGGCCTGCTGCAGCGGGTCGCCGACCGCAAGGTCCAGGCGCTGGACGTCGACCCCGGCCGGCTCGTGGCCACCGTCGACGAGAAGGCCGCCGGCGTGCCCGACTACGAGGTCGGCGTCCCCGGCGCCGCGGGCAACGAGCAGCTGCTGGCCGCCGCGCGGCGCGCCGGCGTCGAGCTGCGCTCGGTCCCGCAGGCCGACGACGGCGACTCCCTGCTGTACCGGCTGCTGGGGCTCATCCCCGCCCTGCTGATCGTCGCGATCGTCATCGTCCTGTGGCGCACGATGCGCCCGGGCGCGCGCTCGCGCCGCCACACGCCCGCCGACACCGACACGCGCTTCGAGCAGGTCGCTGGCGTCGGCGAGGCGGTCCAGGAGCTCGCCGACGTGCGCGAGTTCCTGAGCGACCCGGGCCGCTTCGAGCAGCTCGGCGCGCGCGTGCCCAAGGGCGTCCTGCTCTACGGGCCGCCCGGCACGGGCAAGACGCTGCTGGCCAAGGCGATCGCGACCGAGGCCCGCGCCGACTTCTACTCCGTCGCCGGCTCGGACTTCGTCGAGATGTTCGCCGGCCTCGGCGCCACGCGCGTGCGCGCGCTGTTCCGCGAGGCCAAGAAGGCGGGCAGGCCGGCGATCATCTTCATCGACGAGCTCGACGCGGTCGGCAAGGCCCGCTCGGGCGGCGGTGGCGACGGCGCGACCCGCGAGGCCGACCAGACGCTCACGCAGCTGCTGACCGAGATGGACGGCTTCACCGCCTCCGAGCACCCGGTCGTCGTCATCGGCGCCACCAACCACGTCGAGTCGCTGGACGCCGCGCTGCTGCGCCCCCTCGCGAACATCCTCAACGAGACCGTGCTCGAGGCCGCGCGCCGCCACGCCGACCTCGCCACCAACGAGGACCTCGAGAACGCGTTCTTCCGCATCGTCGCGGGCGCGCGCAAGCACAACCGCGCGCTGTCGGACCACGAGCGGCGGGTGATCGCGTTCCACGAGGCGGGCCACGCGCTGGCCGGCGAGCGCCTGGCCGCCGCCGACAAGGTCCACAAGATCTCGATCATCCCCCGCGGCCGCTCGGGCGGCCAGACGCTGCTCGTCTCCGAGGAGGACGTCTTCCTGCACTCGCGCCAGGGGCTCCGCGACCGGCTCGTGTGGACGCTGGCCGGCCGCGCGGCCGAGGAGCTCGTGTTCGGCGAGGTGACCAGCGGCGCCGCCGACGACCTCCAGCGCGCGACGCGCCTGGCCTGGAAGATGGTCGCCCAGCTGGGCATGGGCGACGCGCTGGGCCTGCGGGTGGCCGACGCCGACCACCCGCTCTCCCCCATGCTCGCCGCCGACGTCGACCAGGAGACCCGCCGCCTGCTCGGCGAGCAGTACGAGCGCGCGCTGGCGCTGCTGAGCGAGCTGCGCCCCGTGCTCGACCGCGTCGCCGAGGCGCTCCTGGTC
>JACRMD010000256.1 GCA_016215085.1 Solirubrobacterales bacterium
CGCGGGCGAACGGGGACGCCTCCGAGCGCTCGCGCACGTCCTCCCAGTCGACCTGCTCGCGCACCGCGCGGGCGATCGAGAGGATGCCGCTGTAGTCGCAGGCGTGCTCGTCGAAGGCGAAGAGCTTCATGACCATCACGTCGTCGAGGTGCACGACGGGCAGGTCGAGCGCCGCCACGCCGACGATCTCCGCGCGTGCGAGCACGTCGCCGACGTCGGGGATGCCGCGCGGGCCGAAGATGAGGTCGACGAGCGTCTCGCCCTCGTCGGTGTCCCAGGCCTTCAGCAGCCAGCCCTCCGGCGGGCGCTCGGCGCGCATGCCGACGTCGCACAGCGCCTCCAGCGCGCGCTCGGCGTCCTCGGGCCGGACCAGGAAGTCGAGGTCGTTGCGGCTCTGCGGCGCCCCGCGCGCCCAGCACGCGACGCTGCCCGCCAGCGCGAACTCCAGGCCGGCGTCGCGCAGCGCGGCGGCCGCCTTCTTCAGCGTGGCCTCGATCTCCTCGAACGTCGAGCGGACGTCGCCCATGGGGCACCTCTACCCGCAAGGGGCGTTCCACCCACTGCGCAGCGGGTAGGCCAAGGTGCCGTGACCGGGATCGAGTCCAACGGCCACCCCGCCGCCGCCGGGACGGTCCGCATCGCCGCCGCGGGAGACGTGCACGTCTCCCCCGCGCTGGCCGACGACGCCCGCAAGGCCTTCGCCGGGCTCGCGGGCGCCTGCGACCTGCTGCTGCTCGCCGGCGACCTCACCACCCACGGCCAGCCCGAGCAGGCGCGCGTGCTGGCCGAGGCGGTCGGGCCGCTCGACGTCCCCATGTACGCGGTGCTGGGCAACCACGACCTGCACTGCAACGACGTCGAGTCCTGCCTGCCCATCTATGAGGACGCCGGCATCACGGTGCTCGAGCGGCAGGCGACGACGCTGTGCATCGGCCACACCGAGATCGGGATCGTCGGCCTGAAGGGCTTCGTCGGCGGCTTCAAGGGCTCGCACCTGCCCGACTTCGGCGAGCCGCTGCTGCGCGAGGTCTACGCCGAGACCTCGCGCGACGTGCAGGCGCTCGACGCCGGCCTCAAGGAGGTCGCCCACTGCCCGGTGCGGATCGTGCTGCTGCACTACGCGCCGTGCGGCGACACGCTCGTGGGCGAGCCCGAGGGCATCTGGACGATGCTCGGCAGCGACCGCCTGGCCGCGCCGATCGCCGAGCACGAACCCGACATGGTGCTCCACGGCCACGCCCACGCGGGCACGTTCGAGGGCCGGATCGCCGACGTGCCGGTCTACAACGTGTCGGTGCCGGTGCTCGGCAAGGACTTCTGGGTCTTCGAGCTCACCGGCCTCGAGCGCGCCACCGCGCCGCTGCACTGAGGGCGCCGGGGCGGGGCCCTTCGCACGCGGGATCCTCCGGGGGCCTACCGCGCGGCGTGCCAGGCCGCCAGCAGCGCGGCCTCCCGCTCGGGCGCCAGGCCCGGCGGCGGGATCTCCACCCCGGCCTTCGGGCGCGGCGGGCCGCCGAGGGCGAGCGTGTCGCGGGCCGTCTCCTCCAGCGGCCGCGTGGTGAGGCCGGCGGCGAACGCGCGCGTGACGTCGGCCTGCTGGAAGCCGCGCAGCCCCGGCCGGGTCTGGGGCGCGACCCACAGCGGCAGGTCCTGCCACGGCTGCACGCCCTGGTCGAGCAGGAACGCCTCGTCGACCCAGGTGACGTGCTCGGCGCCGTCGAGCAGCCGCGCGAACGCGAACGGCCGGCCGGTGGCGTTCATCGTGCCGGCGACGCGGCGCTGCGCCGCGTCACCCATCCACGCGGCGAGGTCGCGTGCGTCGATGAGCTGCGCGGGTTGGTCGCGCGGCGCGGGCGCGAGCACCTCGCCGCCGCGGGCGACCCGCTCCACCCACCACGTGTAGCGGCCGGTCGGGTCGTGCGGGCCGACGATCAGCCCGGCGCGGACGTGCAGCGCGCGCCCGGGGAACCGCGCCTCGACCGCCCGCTCGCACGCGGCCTTCAGCGCGCCGTAGTGCGCGGCGACGTCCTCGCCGTGGTCGGCGGGCAGCTCCGCCGTCGGGTCGTCCTCGGTGATCGGGACCCGCGAGGGGTCGGCGTACGCCGAGATGCTCGAGACGAACACGTAGTGCTCGACCGCGCCCGCGAGGAGCGCCGCCGAGAGGTCGACGACCCGCGGGACGTAGCCCGAGGTGTCGATCACGGCGTCCCACGTCCGGCCTTCGAGCGCGCCAAGGTCGCCGTCGCGGTCGCCGTGCAGCGCCTCGACGCCGGGCGGCGGCGGGGCGGGCGGGACCGTCTTGCCGCGCGTGAAGGTCGTGACGTCGTGGCCGCGCGCGAGCGCCGCGTCGACGACGTGCCGGCCGAGGAAGAGCGTCCCGCCGAGGATGAGCAACCGCATGGTTGCAGGTTAGCCGGGCGGCGCCGGCCGCGCAGCGAGGCCACGGCCGCGCGCTCGTAGCGCTCGGGCTCGCGGTCGCGCAGGACGACGCAGACCTGCAGCGCGTCGTCGAGCCCGATCGTCGGCAGCTCGGCCGCCGCCGCGCGGATGATCGTGAGGTTGCCCGTGGCGAGGGCGCGGCGGAAGCGGCTGTACGACGACCCGGAGCTGGACACGAACACATGTTCGCACGCCGGGCGGCGGTGCACGCGCCCGCCCAGGATTCGGCGCGCAGCGAATCCAAGGGGGCCAGGCCCCTTAACACAGGCGAGCGCAACGAAAGCCGGAAGAGTTCCGGCTTCCGTCGCGTTCATCGCGCGGGCGCTAGCCCGTCGGCGCCGCCGGCCGCTCCGCGCGCCCGCCGCTCGGCGCCGGCGCCGGCCGCGACCGCGGCAGGATGCCGCTCTCGAAGGCCTCGCGCTCGAGCTCCTCGCGGTGCTCGGGTGCGGCGATCTCGATCAGCGCCCGCGCGCGCTCGGCCAGCGTCCGCCCGCGCAGGCGCGCGATGCCGTGCTCGGTCACGACGTGGTCGACGGTGTTCTTCAGCGTCGTGACGACCGACCCGGGCGTCAGGTGCGTGCGAATGCGCGACCGCCCCGCGCGCGTGGTCGAGTGGAGCACGATGAACGCGCGGCCGTTGGCGGAGTACATCGCGCCGCGGGCGAAGTCGGCCTGCCCGCCCGACGAGGACCAGTAGCGGCCGGCGACCGTCTCCGACGCGCACTGGCCGTAGAGGTCGACCTCGGTCGTCGCGTTGATCGAGATGAAGTCGTCCTCGCGCGCGATCCGCCGCGGGTCGTTGACCAGGTCGACGGGCAGCATCTCGACCGCGCCGTTGTCGTCAAGCCAGTCGTACAGGCGCTGCGTCCCGAGGCAGAAGGTCGCCACGACCTTGTTGGGCCGCGTGCGCTTGCACGTGCCCGTGACGACGCCGCGCTCGACCAGCTCGACGATGCCGTCGGAGATGAGCTCGGTGTGGATGCCGAGGTGGCGGTGGTCCTTGAGGCGGCTGAGCAGCGCGTTGGGCACGCCGCCGATGCCGACCTGCAGCGTCGCGCCGTCGGGCACGAAGTCGGCGACGATCTCCGCGATCGCCTCGTCCTTGTCGCTCGGCTCGACCGGCGGGACCTCGAGCAGCCTGCGGTCGGTCTCGCACCACCCCGCGACCTGCGAGACGTGGATCTGGTTGAGCCCGAAGGTCCGCGGCATGTGCGGCGTGACCTCCAGGAAGAACGGCACGTGGCCGATCAGCGGCGCCACGTAGTCGGCGTTCGTGCCGAGCGTGAAGTAGCCGTGCGCGTCGGGCGGGCTGGCGGCCGCCAGCACCATCGAGCAGCGTGTCGCGTCGCGCAGCGTGCGCGGCATCTCGGAGAAGTTCGCCGGCACGAGGTCGCACGTGCCGTTCCAGTAGGCCTCCCGCGTCGCCGGCGACAGGAAGTAGCTGACGTGGCGCAGGTGGTCGCCGCACTCGCCGCGGATGTACGGCCGCTCGTGGAGCGCGTGCATCTGGTGGATGCGCACGTGCTGCAGGCGCTCGTGGTGCTCCTCGAGCGCGTCGAGCAGCGCGACCGGCTCCCCGTTGGCGAGCGGCACGATGAGGTCGGCGTGGGGCCCGACGTGGTCGAGCACGGCCTCGGGCGGCTGGGACGGCTTGCGGTCGTTCACAACGGCAGCTCCTGCACTTCGGTCAACACCTCCGCGAACAGGTCGCCCTGCTCCTCGACGCGGGCCAGGACGCCCGCCATGTCGTACACCAGCCGGTCGGCGTCGCCCGCCTCCAGCGCCTCGCGCACCTCGTCCCACGTCAGCGGCGTGGACACCGTCGGTCGTTCCCGCGCCCGCGGCGAGTACACGCACACCGTCGTCTTGTGCTCGTCGTTCTGCGACCAGTCGACGAGGACCTTCCCGCCGCGCAGCGACTTGGTCTGGCGCGACACCACCATGTCGGGCGCCTCGGCCTCCAGCAGCTCGGCGACCGCCTTGGCGAAGCCCTTGGTGCGCGCGTAGGTCAACCCGGGGGTGTTGAGCGGCACGTACACCTGCATGCCCTTGGAGCCCGAGGTCTTCGGGTAGGCGCGCAGGCCCAGGTGCTCGAACATCCCCTGCAGGACGACCGCCACGCGGCAGCACTCCAGGAGGCCGGCGGGCGGGCCGGGGTCCAGGTCGAAGGCGATCATCGTCGGGCGCGCCGGATCGTCGGCGCGGTGCATCGGCGTGTGCAGCTCGAGGTCGGCCAGGTTGCCCAGCCACGCGAGCGTCGCCGCGTCGCCGGCGAGCACGTAGTTGATGATCTTGCGCTTCTCCGACTCGATCGGCGCGGTGGCCACCCAGTCGGGGCGGTGCGACGGCGCCTGCTTCTCGTAGAAGTGCTGCTCGTCGGCGCCGTTGGGGTAGCGCTTGAGCGTCAGCGGCCGGCCCTTGAGGTGCGGCAGCAGCACCGGCGCGATGCCGAGCAGGTAGTCGATGAGGTCGCCCTTGGTGTGGCCCGAGGACCACAGCGGCTTGTCGAGGTTGGTGAGGCGCAGCTCGCGGGTGGGCGGGCCCGAAATCTCGGCCATGACGACCTTCTTGGGCAGCCGCTCGCGGATGACGAGCTCGGCGGGTTTGTCCTCGCGCAGCCCCTTGTAGGACGGCGCGCGCAACACACCGTCGCGCGTCCACTCGACGAACTCGACCTCGGCGACGAGCTTGGGGCAGGCGAAGATCGCGCCCTTGGGCGGCTTGGGCCCGGCGTCGAACGGCGACGCGTCCTGCTCGAGCGGGCCGAGCAGGTCGGCGAGCCGGTCGAGCTCGGCCTCGGTGAACCCGGTGCCGACGCGACCTGCGAAGCGCAGCGAGCCGTCCTCGTCGCGGACGCCGAGCAGCAGCGCGCCGATGCGCTCCCGGCGGCGGGGTGGGTGGGTCCGCATCGGCAGCCAGCCGCCGATGACGAGCTCCTGGCGGCGCGTGTTCTTCACTTTGACCCAGCAGCCGCTGCGCCGCCCGGGCTCGTAGGGCGAGTCCAGCCGCTTGGCCATGATCCCCTCGAGGCCCTGCTCGAGCGTGGCCGCCTGCAGCGCCTCGCCCTGGCCGACGACGTGCTCGGGCGTCATCCAGCGCTCGCCGTCGAGCCCCAGCTCGCCCAGCCGCGCGCGGCGCTCCTCGTACGGGTGGTGCACGAGCGAGTGGCCGTCGAGCCACAGCAGGTCGAAGATCACGTAGCTGACCGGCGCCTCCTTGGCCAGCCGCCGCACCTGGGCCTCGCGGGTGAGGTGCATCCGGCCCTGCAGGGCGCCGAACGACGGCCGGCCCTCGGCGTCGAACGCCACGATCTCGCCGTCGAGCACGGCGCGGTGCATGCTCAGCGCGCGGTTGAGCTTGGACAGCTCGGGATAGCGCGCGGTGACGTCGTTGAGGTTGCGGGTGACGAACCGCATGCGCCCCGGCTCGCTGAAGCAGATCGCGCGCACGCCGTCCCACTTGACCTCGAAGGCCCAGCGCTCGGGATCGGGCGGCAGCTCGCCGGCGCGGGCGAGCATCGGCACGACCTGCTCGGGCATGGGCTCCGCGGCCGGGTCGGCCGGCGGGTCCATGCGGTGGATGATCCAGTCCTTGCCGTCGAGCGGGAACAGCGCGTAGCGGCCCTGGACGCGCTCGCCGCGGAGGTCGACCTCGACCTTCTTGTCCTCCCACTTGAGCAGCTCGTAGGTCCCGCGGTCCCAGATCGTCATGGTGCCCGCGCCGTAGTTGCCCTTGGGGATCTCGCCGTGGAACTCGAGGTACTCGAGCGGGTGGTCCTCGGTGCGGACCGCGAGGCGGTTGTCCTTGGGCGCGTCGGGCAGCCCGTTGGGGATCGCCCACGAGGCGAGCGCCCCGTCGTGCTCCAGGCGCAGGTCCCAGTGCAGGCGCGTGGCGTGGTGCTCCTGGATCACGAAGCGCGGCGCGTCGCCCGCCTCGCGCGCGCGGCCGTCGCCGGTGGGCTCCGGCGTCTCGCTGAACTTGCGCTTGCGGCGGTAGGTCTGCAGGCCGCGGTCGGCCACCGTCAGGACGCTACCCCGTGGCGGCGCGGAGCACCGCCGTGCGCAGCTCGTCCAGCGGCGCGTCCTTCTCGACGTACGCCACCGCGTCGCCGCGCAGCCGCTCGCCGTACTCCCGCGGGTGCCCGCTGAGCACGACCACCCGGGTGCTGGGCGAGACCTGCGCGAGCTCGGCGACGGCGTCGCGCTCGGCGTCGAGCAGGTCCAGCAGCACCACGTCGGGCCGCGTCGCGGCCACGCCCTTCACGGCGCCGTCGACGTCCGCCGCCCCGCCGACGATCTCGATGTCGGCGTCGTCCTCGAGCTGCGCCTGCAGCAGCGCGCGGAACGCGCCCGAGTCGTCGCAGTGGAAGACGCGGATCATGGCCGGGGTACCGTACTCCGCGATCCTGGGAACTCCTGCTCTTCCTGCAACGCGCGTCGTGGCTTGGCAGGGGCGCCGGCGAGCAGCCATCCGCCCGGGTGCTCGCCCGCGGTGACGACCGAGCCCGCGGCGACGACCGCGTCGGGGCCGATCCGCGCCCCGCGCACGATCACCGCGTTGGCCCCCACGTTGACGTTGGCGCCGACCTCGACGGGCGCGACCAGCAGCGGCTGCTCGAGGTGCGGCGTCGCGCTGCCGTCGGCCGCGTGGTCGGAGTCGATGATCGTCGTGCGCTCGCCGATGCCCGCGTGCGCACCGATCGTCACGCGCTCGGTGGCGTGGACGTTGACGGCGCGGCTGAGCACGACGCGGTCGCCGACGTCGATCGTGCCGCGCGCCTTGAGCAGGCAGAGGTCGCGTACGTCGACCGCCTCGCCCAGCGAGATCGTGCCGCCGAGCAGCTGCACGCGGCCGTAGGCGCCGAAGCGGGTCGCGGTCCCGCACGCGAGCGTCGCGTCGGCGCCGGTGAGCACCTCGAGGACCATCGCGCGGCCGAGGTGCACGTGCTCGCCGAGGCGCAGCGTCAGCGTCCCGCCGCGCGCGCCGGTGGTCAGCTCCAGCCGCGGGAGGCCGAAGGCGCAAGGGCGCCCGGCGGCCTCGACGCGCAGCGCCATCCCGTGGCGCCGCAGCCGCGCGCGGACGACCAGGCACCACAGCTGGAAGCGCAGCCTGTGCAGGCGCATGCGGCGCGCCACGATAGACGGTGGCGCGCCGCACGGTGCCCCTCTCCTACGGGTTCGGGTAGACCTTCGCGACGACGCCCGCGTGGTCGGACGGCCACAGGCCGGCCGGGGTGCGGTTCGCCGGGTCGGTCCCCGTGACCAGCGACTTGTCCGACGGCTCGGCGGCTCCGCGGGTCAGGACGTGGTCGATCCGCGTGTCAAGGCCCGACGTGTCCGCGTCGTTGACGAGCTCGTTGAACCCGGAGGTGAAGCCGGGCGCCGAGCCGTTCGCCTGGATCCACGTGTCCGCGTAGCCGAACGTGCCGGTGAGCAGCGCGTACGCGAGGCCGCCCGGCGTCGTGTCGGGTGCGGGCCGCGGCGCGAGGTCGCCAGGCGCCGAGTTCAGGTCGCCGACCAGCACGACGGGCTGGGCGGTGGTCGCCGCGGGGCCGGCCGTCGCGAGGAAGGCGGCCTGCTGGGCGCGGCGCCCGGAGCTGAACGCCTCGAGGTGCGTGTCGACGAACCGGAAGTTGCCGGCCTTCTTGTGCACGATGTCGGCGAAGACGTAGCCGCGCGTGCTCTCCACACTGGTCACGCCGCCGAGCAGCGGCAGGCTCAGCTGGATCGACGACGGGTAGTTGGCCGACCCGACCGCCGTCCAGGCGATGTCGCCGTTGTCGACCTTGTCCTTCTTGGCCAGGATCGCGTCCTGCTGGGTGAGCCGGATGTCGAAGCCCTGGGCGGTCGGGCCCTCGATGTCGGCCTCCTGCTGCTTGCGGACGACGACGTACGGCGAGCCGGCGGCGGCCAGCTCGTCGAGCAGCGTCTGCAGGTAGTCGTAGACGACGTTCGGGGCGGCGGTGCCGCCGAGCGCGGGCGGGCCGTCGGGCGCGCCCGTGCGCCAGATCGCCGCCTCCTGCAGGCCGACGAGCTCAGGGCTCTCGGCCGCGATCTCCTTCGCGAGCACCTTGGCGCGCGCCGGGAAGTCGGTGGCCTGGACGGTCGCCCAGATCTGCGAGCCGGCCGCGGCCAGCTGCGGGAGCGTCTGGGCCTGGATCGCCGGCGTCAGGTCGGCGCCCAGGTACAGGTTGCGCGTCATGACCTTGACGCTCTTGGTCGAAGCCGCCTGCGCGGTGGGGGCCAGGACGCAGGCGGCGAGCAGTGCCGCGCACAGCAGGACGCGCACGCGGAAGCGCACGGAGTGCATGGGGAATCCTCCTTGCCAGGCGCCTCCGTGCCGTAAGACCCGCGCCCGGGAACCCAGGCGCGGGCCGACCCTAACCGTGCGCTCGACGGGGCGTCAAGTGCGACGGCCTAGCCGCCGGCGACGGCCGGGAGGATCTGGACCTCCGCGCCGTCCTTGACCGCCGTGTCGAGGCCGTCGCCGAAGCGGACGTCCTCGCCGTCGACGTAGACGTTGACGAACCGGCGCAGGCCGCCGTCGCCGTCGGCCAGCCGCTCGCGCAGCTCGGGGTGCTGGGCGTAGAGGCCCTCGAGGGCCTCCCCCACCGTCGCCCCGTCGACGCTGACCTCCGACGCGCCGCCCGCGTTCGCGCGCAGCTGCGTGGGGAGCTTGACCTTGACGGCCATCAGGCGGTCACCCCCAGGGCGGACTCGAACGCGTCGAAGCGCGGCTCGATCTCGTGCGCCTCGAAGGTGCCGCGCACGACGTCCAGCGTCTTGAGGCCGTCGCCGGTGATGACGAGCACGACGCGCTCGTCGCGACCGATGTCGCCGCGCTCGGCGAGCTTGGCCAGGGTCGCGGTGGTCACGCCGCCGGCCGTCTCGGTGAAGATGCCGGTGGTCTCGGCGAGCAGGCGGATGCCGTCGCGGATCTCGTCGTCGGTGACGCTGTCGATGCTGCCGCCGCTGCGGTTGGCCAGCTCGACCGCGTACGGGCCGTCGGCCGGGTTGCCGATGGCCAGCGACTTGGCGATGGTGTCGGGCTTGACCGGGCGGCACACGTCGGTGCCCGCCTCGAAGGCGGTCGCCACCGGCGAGCAGCCCAGCGCCTGGGCGCCGTTCATGACCGGCGCGTCCCCGTCGGCCAGGCCGAGCGCCCGCCACTCGTCGAAGCCCTTGGCGAGCTTCGTGTACAGCGAGCCCGAGGCGATCGGGGCCACGACGCGGTCCGGCGTGCGGAAGCCGAGCTGCTCGGCGATCTCGTAGGCCAGCGTCTTGGAGCCCTCGGCGTAGTACGGACGCATGTTGACGTTGACGAACGCCCACGACTCGCGCTCGCCGCTGACCTCGGTGCAGAGGCGGTTGACGTCGTCGTAGTTGCCGTTGACCTTGACCAGGTTCGTCCCGTAGACGCCGGTGAAGAGGACCTTCTGCTCCTCGAGGTCGGCGGGGATGAACACGTAGGACGGCATCCCCAGCGCGGCGGCCGCGGCGGCGACGGCGTTGGCGAGGTTGCCGGTCGACGCGCAGGCCAGCGTGTCGAAGCCCAGCTCGCGGGCGCGGGCGGCGGCGACGGCCACGACGCGGTCCTTGAACGAATGCGTGGGGTTGTGCGCGTCGTTCTTCACCCACACCTCGCCGAGGCCCAGGCGCTCGGCCAGGCGGTCGGCCTTGACGAGCGGGGTGCAGCCGGCGGGCAGGCCGACGCGGCTGAGCTGCCGCGCGCTGGGGCCGGGCTGGCCCTGCTCGAGCGGCAGGAAGTCGACGTAGCGCCAGATGTTCTGGGGCCCGGACTGGATGCGCCGCTTGAGCTCGGACGGGTCCGAGCCGAGCGTCGAGTGGTCGTAGGCGGCCTCGAGCGGGCCGAAGCACTTGTGGCAGACGTACTGCGCGGTGAGCTCGTACGCCTCGCCGCATTCGCGGCACTTCAGGTTGGTGACAGCCATGGTGTCGGGTGGTCTCCTTCGCCGGTTCCACCGTGTGGCGAAGGGAAGTCCCGCCACACGTCTCTCAGGAATTGGCACCTTCCCGCGTGGTGGACGCGGGGGTTGCCGGGGCTTCATCGGGCCAGTCCCTCCACCCCTCTGGACGTGTATCCAGCTATGTCAGTCCGGGAAAGGTAGCAGTCGAGGCGGCGGCCACCAAGCGCCTGGGCACGGACCTGCGGGCCCGGCCGTGCCGCGCAGTACACTCCTAGGGGCCATGATCCCGACCGTCGACGACCCGCTCAGTCGCCGTGCCCCGGCTGCCACGCACGCCGCTGCGCCGCGCGGGTCGCAACGGCTCGGAGACCATCGCCCGGCCGGCTGAGCCGGAGACCCCGAACGTCGAGGTCGTGGAGGCCGAGGGCCTCCGCTGGATCAACATCGAGCGCCCCCGCCAGGTCGACCGCGCCTGGCTGGAGGAGCACTTCGACTTCCACCCGCTGGACTACGAGGACGTCTTCTCGCGCAACCAGCGCCCGAAGGTCGACGAGTACGAGGGCTACCTCTTCGTCGTCCTGCACTTCCCGGTCTACGACAAGCGGGTCAACCGCCTCAACGCGGCCGAGGTCGACATCTTCGTCGGCCCCGACTTCCTCATCACGCTGCCCAACGAGCCGCTGCAGCCGCTGGAGTACCTCTTCGAGCGCTGCCGGCGCGACGAGGACGTCCGCGAGGAGCTGTTCAGCCGCGGCGCCGGCTACGTCCTCTACAAGGCGGTCGACGCGTGCGTGGACGCGTCGTTCCCGATGCTGCGCAAGATGGGCCTCAAGCTCGAGCGCCTCGAGGAGGACATCTTCGAGGAGCGCAACGTCGAGGTCGTGCGCGACATCTCCAACGCCAAGCAGGAGATCATCAACTTCCGCAAGATCGTCCGGCCGCAGCGGACGGCGCTGAAGGACCTCGAGCGCACCAAGCGCTACGTCACCGGCGAGCTCGACGTCTACTTCGACGACATCAACGACGCGTCCGAGCGCGTGTGGGACATGCTCGAGAACTTCAAGGAGGTCATCGAGGGCCTCGAGGCCACCAACGAGTCGGTGCTCTCCCACCGCCTGAACGACGTCCTGCGCTTCCTCACCGCCTTCAGCGTGATCTTCCTCCCGCTCACGCTCATCGCGTCGGTCTTCGGCATGAACGTGCGCGTTCCCGGCGAGGAGTCGATCACCGGCTTCTGGGCCGTGGTGGGCGTCATGGCCGTCGTGCTGGGCGGCATGTTGTACGTCTTCCGCAAGCGCGGCTTCCTGTAGCGTCTCCGCATGCGCCGCCGTGCCCTCCTGGGGCTCGTGCCGGCCGTCCTCCTGGCGGCCGCCCCGGCCGCGCTCGCCGGCGCTCCGCGCGCGCCCGTCGTCGGGTGCAAGGACCGCATCACCGGCGCGGTCACCGTCGTGGGCGGCGAGTCGCGGCCGTACCGCTTCGTCGTGCGCCCGGGCGACACGGTCATCGGCCCGGTCGCCTTCGCGGGCGCGCGCCGCTACGGCGCGGAGTCCGCGTGGTCGCTGCTCGTCGCGCGCGACCAGTGGCTCAAGACGCTGGCGACGCTGCGCCACGGCGCCCGCGCGACGCTCGCCGTCCCGCGCGGGCAGCGGGCGTGGATGAGACTCACGTACGGCGGCGTCGAGGGCCCGGCGGTGACCCTGCGCGCCTGCCGCGGCGAGGCGACCCGCGAGGAGTGCGGCCGCGGCCCGCGCGACACCTGCCACGGCCGCACGCCGTGGGCCGGCGGCTTCGTCATCGACTACGCGAAGGCGCCGCACCAGGGCCGCTGCGCCGAGCTCGAGGTGTGGCTGCCCCGGCGGGAGCGGCCGCTGCGCGAGCGGCTGTTCGCCGCGACCTGCGAGTAGGGGGCCGTGCGAACCGGCCGCGGTCACCCCAGGAGGATGGGGAGTGACCGCGACCGGCTAGAGGGGCACGGACGAAGTGCCGATGCCTGCCGCGCCGGTGTGGGTCGGCGATGTCGTCATGGCGGCGTCGGCGTTCCCTGCGGCGAGGAGGACCGAGCCCGTCACGAGGAGGAGGGCGACGAGCTCTCTGTGGTGGCGACGCAGGGAGGTCACAGGAGCGCAGTCTCGTCGACCCCCCTCGGCGTTGCAGTCGTGCTCTCCCGCGTCTTGGACGTGCGGCTGGCCGCACCGTCGGGCTAGGGTCCCGGCCGTGCCGAGCGTGAGCGTCGTCGTCCCCGCCCGTGACGCGGGCGCGTGGCTGCCGGCGTGCCGCGCCGCGCTGGGCGCGCAGGAGGTCGAGCACGAGCTGGTGCTGGTCGACGACGGCTCGCGCGAGCCCCTCGCGGGCGCGCGCGTGCGCCTCTCCCCCGCCCGGGGCGCCGCCGCGGCGCGCAACGCGGGCGTGGCCGCCGCCTCCGGCGAGGTGGTCGCGTTCACCGACGCCGACTGCGCGCCGGCGCCCGGCTGGCTCACGGCGGCGCTCGCGGCGCTCGACGCCGGCGCCGACGTCGTGCAGGGGCCGGTCGTCCCGCCGCCCGGCGCCCACGTGGGGCCGTTCGACCGCACGCTGCGCGTCACGGCGCCGTCGCCGCTGTTCGAGACCGCCAACCTCGTCGTGCGCCGCGCGTGGCTGGAGCGCGCCGGCGGGTTCGCGGCGCCGGTGGCCGCCGG
>JACRMD010000257.1 GCA_016215085.1 Solirubrobacterales bacterium
CCCCCCCCCCCCCCCCCCGCAGAATTGGATCCGGGTTCCCATCGGCCCCGAGGCGGCGCGGTGGCGGACGGTGCAGACCGAACGCACGGTGCTCGTGGTCGTGCGGACGATCACGACCGTCGCGTGGTTGTTCGACATCCTCCCCGAGCTCGTCGCAGACACCAGGATCCAGGTGCTCTTCACGCTCAACGGCCGGCCGTCGGCATACGAGGCCGGCGTGGCGGAGGCGGTGGCGGCGCTGGGCGGCCGGGTGCTCCCGTGGGAGCAGGCGGTCGCCACCGACTTCGAGCTCGCCATCAGCGCCAGCCACTACGGCGACCTGCACCAGTTGCGCTCGCCGCTGTTGATCCTGCCACACGGCCCCGGGTACTCCAAGACCATCAGCTTGCCCGGTGACGGCGTCGCGCCACTACCTGCGACACAGGCCGAGACGATGGTCGCGCTCAGCCATGCCGAGCAGGGCCGTCAATGGCGCGCCGACGACGGAACGCGACCCGTCGTCGTCGGCGACCCCTGCTTCGACCGCCTGGTCGCAAGCGTGGCGCAGCGGCACCGCTACCGCAGAGCGCTCGGCGTCCGCGACGACCAGAAGCTCATCCTCACGAGTACCACGTGGGGGCGCCGGGCCGCACTTGCAGTGGCCCCAGACCTGCCGGCCCGGCTCGTCGGCGAGCTTCCATCCGACGAGTACGTCGTTGCCGCCGTACTGCACCCGAACATCTGGGTCGGCCACGGCGCCTGGCAGGTCCGGCTCTGGATGCACCGGGCGCTCGAAGGCGGTCTACGCCTCATCCCGCTCCGGGACGGTTGGCGAGGAGCCCTGGTCGCGGCCGATCTGTTGGTTGGCGACCACGGCTCGGTCGCCCTGTATGCGATCGGTCTCGGCGTGCCGGTGGTCTTTGCCGCGTTTGGGCGGGACGAGCTCGTACCCGGGACGCCGCTGGCCGAGCTCGATGACCGCGCGCCGCACCTCGACCTCGACGCCCCGCTGGCGCCGCAGGTCGCCGCACACGCCGACGCCCTTGGCCGCCCGTACGACGACCTCGCCGCGCGGGTGTTCGGTGAGCACGGGCGCGCGCTCCTGAACCTCCGAGCGGCGATCTACGCGCAGTTGGACCTGGAGCCGCCGGGAGCGGCACCGCGGGTCCTGCCGGTGTCCGTCCCCTGCGCCGAGTCTCAGACGGTCCGCTCGTACCTCGTCGGCGCAAGAGTTGACGGGACCTCGGTCGTCCTCGAACGCTTCCCGGCTACAGTCGAGCCGTCGCACCTCCAGCTGCCGGCTAGGCACCTCGCGGTCCACGCCGACGAGCCCCACACGGGCCTCCGCGAGAGCGCTGCGGTCCTGTGCTGCACCCGGCCCCACCAGGATGTCGTCCAGGCCCGCGCCGCCAGCAGCGCGCTGTTGCGTGCCCACCCCGGTTGCCGGGTCGCCGTGGCCGGAGACAACGCGCGCCGGCTCGTGGTCAGCCGGCGCGACGGCCCGCCGTTGCTGGCGACGGGGGGCGTGAGTCCGGACGTCCTGGGCTCAGCCGTCTACGCGAGCGTCCTGGGCAACGTGCCACCGGCGGAGCGCATCGGCATCCGCGTCGGCGCCGCGGAGCACGACGTCGCGCTCACTCCGCTGAGCCGGACAGCTCCGCAAGCCGCGCCCTGACGCGCTCAGCCCGCGGGCTGCGCAGCGCGGTGTACGCGGCGAATGCCTGCTCGAGCTGCCGCACGGCCTCCGCCCGCTGCCCGGCAGCCGCCGCCACCGAGGCGAGCTCCTCGCGCGCGCGAGCGACGTAAAGGGGCGCCCCGTGCAGGTCCATCAGCGCCTGCGCCTCTTCCAAGGCGTCCTGCGCCGAGGCCAGGTCGCCGAAGGCATGCTGCGCCTGGCCCAGGCGGAGCATCACGCGGCCGAGGGTCAAACCGTCGGCCGCGGGGTCGATCAGTGTCCGGGCCTCAGCGAGCGCCTCCACCGCCGCCGCGTGGTCCCCCGCGGCCCGTAGCGCCTGGCCGAGCCCGTACAGCCCAAGCGCCGTACCGCGCCGGTTGCGCAGACGAGCGAACCCGTCGCGTGCCTCGCCGTAGGCCGCCAGCGCGGCCCCATGGTCACCGCGGGCGAGCTCGAGCACTCCCGTCCACTCGTGGATCGACGCCTGGAGGCCTGCGTGACCGGCCTCCCGCGCCTGCAGCTGAGATCGAGCGAGTTCCGCGGCAGCGGCATCCTCGTCCCCCGCCTCGAGCCGGGCGCGGCCAAGCTGGCTCCGCATGCGGGCCTCGGCGGCTAGGTGGCCGGCGCGCGCAGCGGCAGCGGTGGCCAAGGTGTAGACCTCGCATGCCTCGTCGTAGTGCTTGTGGTTGTGGTAGCCGAGGAACAGCGCCTCGCCGAACTGCCACGCCGGCTCGTCCCACCCATGCTCGGCGGCGGTGCGGAGAGCCCCGACGAGGTTCGGCCGCTCCTCGTCGAACCAGGCGAAGGCCGCCGCCGGCGAGGCAAAGGACGGATCACCGAGTTCGGAGGGCGGCGGGACGGTCGCGAGACGCAGACGGTCGGGGATGATCGCGTGGTCCATCCGTTGGGCATTGCGCAGGTAGAAGCGCACGGCACGGCGCACGGCGGCCTCCTGGTCGTCGGGGGGCTCCAACCGGCGCAGGGTCTCGCGCGCGTGGAGGCGCAGCAGGTCGTGCAACCGGAAGCGACGTCCATCGTCTTCGAGCAGCTGCGCCCGCGTGAGTTCCTCCAGAGCGTCTTCCGTCTCGTCCTGGGCGACGCCGGCAGTGGCCGCCGCAGCCGCGCTCGTGAAAGATGGACCGGGGTGCAACGCGAGCCGGCGGTACACAGCGGCCGCGAGAGTGGACAGAGATCCGTACGCGTCGTCAAACACGGCCTGCATGGAGTCGGCTGACGTCAAGCCGAGCCTCGCAAGCCGATGCTCCTCGTCGGCGAGCTGGTCCAGCATCCAGGCGACCGCGCGCCGCAGATGCGCAACGCGATCGGCAATCCGTCGCAGAACTCCACGAGGCGGGCGACGGGCCCGGACTCTGCAGCGACGCGCTCCTCGCCGATCATCGCGGCCAGCATCGCTGAGGCGCTCAACGGATCGAGCGGATCAAGGCGAACGACGCCGGCGCCGTCGCGCACGAGCTCCTCGAGCGAGGATCGGGTCGTGACGAGCACGACGCTGTCGTCGGCGTTGGGGATGAGCGGCGCGACCTGCGCCGCGTGCTCGACGTCGTCCAGGAGCAGCAGCACGCGCTTGTCGGCCGTCTGTGACCGATACAGCGCCGCGCGTTCCTGCAGCGACACGGGGATGACCTCATCGGAGAGGCCGAACGCCCGCAGGAAGCCACCCAGAACTTCCCCGACCGCCACACCGCCGCGGTGGCGCAGCGCCCCGAAGTCCGCGTAGAGCTGCCCATCACCGAAACGCTCGCGGTTGCGACTCGCCCAATGCCGCGTCGTCGCGGTCTTGCCGACCCCGTGCATGCCCGTGACCACCAGCACTGCGGGCCCAGGCTCGCCGGCGCCGCCGGTGCTCATGGCGTCCAGCTGCAAGATCTCGCGCGCGCGGTTCACGAACTGGCGAGGAGCGGGCGGCAGCTGTCGTGGCACCGGCCACACTGGACCGTGGCCATGCACATGCAGCGCGCCGATACTGCGGGCCTGCACGAAGGCGCCGTGGAAGACGCCTGCCGCTTCGTTGCGCACCTCCGAGGCAGGATCGTCGTCGGTGCCGGTCACAGTTTGGGGGCGTCGGTGCTGCCGCGTGGTGCGGTGGCCAATCTGCGCCGCGTCAGGCAGTGCGGCAGCACGATGCTACTGCGACCGACGGCCGCGGCGCGCACGCGGTCTCAGCATTCAGCGTCGACCCGGTGCGGGGCGACCGTCGACCCACGGCGGCTTGCCCGGCAATCCGTGCTCAGTACAAGACGTAGCGGACTCCGTGCCGTCGCAGATGCGCCGCAAATCGAGGCCGAGGACCGAGCCCTGCGAGCGGTTCTCCCAGGACGGAACATCGGCGAGGTCGGCCTTCTACCCCGGGGATGCAACCCTCGGATCAGCGGCCCTTGCCGTCGTCGGCTCGTGAGGTACTCGAGCGCAACCGACGACGCGCCACGCCACTGCATCCTCTCTTCTGGAGGTCGGACGTCACGGCCCCGACAAACAGCAAGCGCGAGAGTGCATCGCCGCCGGCCATCTAGACGACGTGTCACTTCCAGTGAGGCCGCAAGGCAGCGATCGCCGGCAACCGCGGTCCGGACAGGATGAGCGCACGGTCACCGGTCAACTGCTGCAGCGCCGCGGACGTCGCCTTGGTCACGCGTTCGTCGTCACGCTCCTCCGTCCCGAGCAAGGACTGCAAGTAGCTGCGCGTCGCCTCGTCGGTGATCGACCCCATGAAGATCTTGGCGGTGGAGTTCGCGAGGATCGTCTCGGTGCCGTGGCCATGGCGCTCGCGCATCTGCGCGAGTGACTGCCAGACCGTCGCGATGCGGATCCCGTGGCCAGCCCCCTGCGAGAGCATGCGCGGCAGCTCGGCCAGCGGGGCGATGTTGGCGGCCTCGTCGAGCAGGATGCGCAGGCGACGTTCGCCGAGGCTGAGCTCGACGGCCGCGTGGATGATCGACGACAACAGCGACGCCATCAGCGGGGCGAGGAGGCGCTGGTGGCGCTCGGCCGCCACCAGGAAGAGCGTGTCGCCGGCCGAGAGCACGAACCGCTCCGCGGTGAGCACGCTGTCAGCAGGACGGCTCACCTCGGGGTATCGGTAGGCGCTGAGCACGGAGCCGGCCGACATGTAGGTCGTGCCCCGGTTTCGTGGATCGAGCGACGCGACGGCATGGAGCTGGCGCACCGCTGCCGAGGCACCCTGCCCCGCGAGGATGGTGGTCGGCTTCTTCACGTCCTGGGCGTCGAGCCAGTGGAGGACCTCCGTCATCGCGGATCCTTCGAGCGCCGCCGCGTGTAGAAGCGGCGCAAGGAGCTTCGCCGCCTCGCCACGCCAGTAACGGGCGATCTCCGAGTCTCCGTCTGAGCTCGCGTCCGCGAGCCACTGCGCCTGGCGCAAGGCGGACGACCAGTCCTCGCAACCGAAGGTCGGCGACCACGCGCACGTGTCTTCGCTGAAGGGGTCGAAGATCCAGATCCGCCCCGTCTGGCTGCGCGAGGCGTGGGAGGCGTCAAGCACGTCCCGCTTCGTGCTCGTGACGATCGCCGGCCCGCGGTGCTCGAGCAGCCAAGGCACGATGCAGCGCGTCGTCTTGCCCGCGCGGGTAGGCGCGATGACCACGACATGAGACTCCTCGTCGGCGGCGACCGTGCGGCCGTCGACACGGCCGAGTGAGAACCCCGCCGGCGCTCGACGTCGACGGCGCAGGTCGCGCGGGCGAGCCCACGGTCGTGGCCGCGCTCCGCGCCAGTCGTAGGGGCGGCGCCCGAGTCGTTCCCGCGCGATCACGGGCTCGACTCGCCGTACGAGCGCCAGCACGATCCAACCAGCGGCGACGTGCAGCACACCGGCGATCGACCACCACGCCGCGGCCGTCGGCATCTGGGCGCGTGCCGCACCGGGGTAGGCGGAGGCCGGGTCGCCGAGCGACGCACGCGACGCCAACCGGCCGAAGGACGCCGCCGCATCCGGCAACGACAACCGAACGGCCTCCTGTGCGTGAACCAGGACGACGACCGCCGGGACGATCCAGCAGTAGGCAGCAGCAACGAGCAGTCCTCCGACCAACCACACGGCCCCCTGGGCAAAGTCCTCGCCAGGCTGCTCCCGGTCACCGGTCATGGCGCGACGAGCACCTCGACCCAGGCCGCCGGCGGACGACGAGAGGGGGCATCGGCGTGGCGCCACGAGAGGTGCAGATGATCGCCGCGACCGTGGCCCCGATCGCCGTCGTAGCCCACCCAGCGAAACGGCGGTCGCGGCCTCCCTTGCGACGGCTCAGCCCACCGCGCGAGCGCGTCCACGTCGCCCCACGAGCCTCCGGGACCAGGCACGACATCGACCGCCAAACCCAGCGGATGCTCGCCGTCGGCCGCGTGCCCAGAGGCGGCGTAACCGTCGGTGATGAGCAGGTGGAACCGCTCTCGCAGGAGCAGGACGTCCTTGACAAGCCGCTCGTCGATGGACTCGCCGGGCGAGCCGGGGATCTCGACGATGCGCCCACCGCCGACGAGCTTGCGGCCTTCCGGCACGGTCCATGCGCAGATCCCCTGCACCTCGGCCGCCGGCTGGCCGAGGCGTCGTGAGGTGTCGAGGACGCGGTCGACGTACCAGTCGGCGTGGTTGTAGCCGAACAGCGCACGGCGCCAGTCGCGCGGAGCGCCTAGGGCGCGAAGGTAGCGAGCCGCCGCGTGGATCGCGTCCGCCGCGCTTCTCGGGTCGGCGCGCCCGTCGCCGTCGGCGTCCACGCCGTAGGTCCGCCACGTGGATGGCAGGAACTGCGTCCAACCGACGGCGCCCGCGCTCGACGGCCCGAGGTCGCGGCCGAAGTCCGACTCCACCTTCGTGAGCGCGGCGAGGATCGCGGGGCCCTGGACACCGAGCTCATAGCTGACCGCGGCCCGCTCGAACAGCGGCACGAGCGCGGCCGGTACGGCCGAGCGATCCACTCCCCGTCCGCCGCACGCATCGCTGGATGCCTGCCCGGCCGCCAGGAGCAGCCAGCCACCGAGCAGCATTCCGCTCAGGAGAAACGCCGCGGCCGCGACGGCGACGGCCGACACCGCGACCCTCACCGCGGTCCTCCACGATGGCCGTCGACACTGCGGCGATGCCGACGTTCGGCGCGCAGGCGGTGGTGATGCTCGGCCGAGCGCGCCCGGACCTCGTCCGCGTCGAACCACCGACCAGCCGCCGCCGCCCCGGGCGCATCGGACTGGGCCACGGCGAGCAGCTTCCGCTCAACGTCGAGCTCGCGACGGACACGAAGAAGCATCTGACCGCGCGCGTCCGGATCCGCCGTGGCGTACGCCTCCGGGTCGATCCCGACCGCGCGAAGGTGGCGCTCGTGGTCATCGGGCAGGGTCGCGAGCTCCTGGGCGCGGCGCGCGCGATGGACGTCGAGGTCACGCCGGGTGACGGACTCGCCCGTGAGCGAACGGTTGCGATCCGCATGCCGCATGACCTGCACGGCCTCCTCGGCGGTCGGGTGGGCCAGCAGCGTCCTGAGCCGCTCACGGTGGCGCAGCAGGTCGTGCTCAGCCGCAGACGGCGCGGGCACGGTGGCGCCGGAAGCATGTGCTGCCGCCACCGCCTCGTCCCGGCCACGAAGCTGGCGATCGATCGCGCGGAGCTCCTGCTCGAGCCGAGCTCGCTCTCCGGTCACCGCGCGTGCGTCGCGTTGAACTGCCAGCAGGCGGTCCCGGCCCCGCGCGTCCAAGCGCTCCCCGGCAAGGTCGCGGACCGCGGCGCCTCGCGCAGCGCGCGCGTCGAGCCGTCGCTGCTGGACGGCATCCGCCCCCGCGCGGGCCGGCTGGAGCGCGCGCGCTGCCGCATGTCGCGCCCCGCGGCCGAGCATCCACGCGTAGTAGCCGTGCGACAGCCACTGCCCGGGGCTGCCCTCGCTGCGCGGCGAACCGGCGCTGACGAAGCCGGTGATCTCGTCCCGCTTGAGGAACACGCCCCACCAGAAGGCCGCGAGCAGCAGCCATGTCCCGAACCACCCGAGCTCGAGGTGCGTGAAGACACGGCTCGCCGCGACCACGACGGCCAGGAAGACGCCGTAGACCAGCTTGGCCAGCAGCGCGCCCAAGAGGCGCTTTCCCCACGAGAGGAAGGTCGCGCGGCCACTGTCCCCTACCGCCGGGGCGAGCAGCATCGCCGGAGCGAGCAGGAGCAGGACGACCGACATCCCCGACGCAAGCAGCAGACGGACGCCGATGAACGCGTACAGCGCGACCGCGCCGAGCAACCCCACCGTGATGAGCGCCAGCAGCGCGAGCCGTGGGAACGTCCCACCCGCCTGTTGCATCCGTGCGCGGTCGGGAGCCTTGTCCACCAGCTCCTCGACGTCGTCCGGGAGCTTGCGGTCGTCCGTGAGCTCAAGGAGGTCCTTGGCGCCGCCGACGAGGCTGAAGCCCCCGTCCTTCTCACCGCGGAGCCGTCGATGCAGCCGGCCGCGCTCCCATCCCTGTGCCGGATACGCGAGCCACAGGTCGGCGTTCGTCGGACGAGCGCGGTCGCCCGTTCGCGCCTCGCAGTAGTCGATCGACCCGAACTCGAGTGCGCACCAGGGGTCGCGGACCGTCGCATCGAAGGTGTCGGCCAGCGCCCCGGTGAGGGCACCGCGCGGCCGGCTAAGCTCCCCGGTCGTGGCGGCGGCTAGGACCGACATCCCCGCGTCGTTGGTGAGCTGCGCCGCCCGCCCCACCGTGTCGCCGGGCCGGTTGATGATGACCAACGCGAGGACCATCAGCGCCAGCGTGGCCGCGAGCCCGCCGAGCGTCTCGCCTGTGCGCCGCTGGACGAGCCCCCGCCAGATGCCCCACAGGCCTGCGATCGATATCGCGAGCATCAGCCAGTGGTCGCCGAAGGCCTGGCGGTGCAGCTGAGCGAGGCTACGCCGCGCATCGGGCATCGCCTGGTTGGTCAGGTCCAGCGCGAACGTCCACTCGAGCAGGAGCAGAACGGCCTGGACCAGGTAGACGAGCGCCGTCCACCAGCCGGCGGCGAGGCTGCCGAGCGCCCCGAGGAACGTCTCGCCGGGATCGGTCAGCGAGAAGCCGGCGCGGACGTCGATCCCGTAGCTGCTCAGCGGGTGGTCGCGGATGGCCGAGCCCGAGCTCCTGCATCGGCGCCGTGCGCGCTCGTCGAGTGCGTACCGGCACGATGGCGATCCGCCACCGAGCGACCGCATGGGGTCGGCCTGCGCGCCCGAGGACGCGACAGCTTGCGCCGAGGGCGGGCAGGCGAGCGCAAGGCACATCGCCACCAGCAGCGCTGCGAGCGTCCGCGGTGCGCCCCGCATCACGCATCTCGAACGCCGGGCGTCGTGTCGAGTCGCCGTAGCAGGTCGGGATCGACGAGATCGACCTGCATCGGCGAGATGCGGCCCTCATAGTCGCGTAGCAGGCACCGGCCCCGGCGGAAGGTCCGGAGCTGGCCGCGCAGGGCTCGATCGTCGGCGTCGAGGCCGAGCAGCCGGAGGACACGTCCCGCCTCGTCGTCGGTCTCGACGCCGAAGGCGAAGAAGCACCCGACGAGGTCGGCGACGGCCGCGACGTCGTCCACGACCTGGGTCACGAGGATCGGCGTCGCGTTCTGGCTGCGGCACAGCCGCACGATCCGCTGGACCAGCGACAGCCCCAGGGCATCGCCCACGAGCTGCGAGAGCTCCTCGACGACCAGGACCTTGTGGCGGCTCCAGTCGCCGCTGGCCAGGTGGAGCGCCTGGACGGCGAGCAGCCGCAGCAGCGCACGGCCGGTGCGCTCCTCCTGCGTGAGGTCTGCCCTCGGCGTGCCTGGGGCGGGCAGCGTGAGATTGGCGATGCGAAGGCTGACGACCGGCCGCTCGCGATCGGGCCGCGCAGACGCCTCGCTGTCCCCGAACCCAAGTTGCAGAAGGCCCGACGAGGCGTGCACCTCGATCGCGCGGGCAGCGGCTCGGGCGTCATCGCCGCCTACCGCCAGGCGACCCAGCACGTCGCCGAGGCTCCGGCCGCCGGCCGCCACGACATCGGCGACGGCGCCGCGGATCTCCGTCTGCCACGCGGGCGGCACCGGTGCCGGCAGGAGCTCGACGAGGAAGGAGTGCCCGAGCTCCACTCTCAGGTCCTCCGGTGCGATCCGCAGTGGGTCGAGCATGCCCCGGTGCTCGGGGTCGGCGCTGAGCTCCACGTGCTCGACGTGCTCGTCACCGACCACCTCGGCGAGCCGGTGGTCGCCCTTCGGGTCGAGGTCGACGACGCGCGAGCCTCCGAGGAACGCGTGGAAGGCCAGCAGCTGCGCAGTGAGGGTCTTGCCCGAACCCAGCGTTCCGGTGCAGAGCACCGCCGGCGGTCGCGACGTCCGCGAGCCCTCGGCGACGTCGAAGAGCACCGGGCTGCGGGCACCCGACAGCGTGCGCCCGATGAGCAGCCCTGCGCGCGCCCCCACGGCGTGCGTGGCGATGGGCACCATCGCGCCGAACTGCTCAGGCAGGTAGATGTCGTCGTAGCGCCGCAAGCGCGGGAGCTGGGCCGGGAGGTGGCCGGTCCACAGCTGAAGCTGGACGTCCTTCGGCTGGTGCAGCGCGAGCGGGGCAAGCTCCCGTCGCAGCGCACGCACGCGGTCGTCGAGCTGCCCCAGCGTGGCCCCGGCCACCACGAAGCTCAGTTGCCCACGTAGGAGCGGCGGACGCGACGAGGCGGTGAGCTGCTCCTCGAGCTCGCGCGCGACGTCCGGCCGGACCGCGGTCTGTGCCGTCGGCCCGTGGTCGCCATGGCTCTCCTCGGAGAAGGCGTGGTCGGCGTCGACGATCCGCCGGCGGACGAGGGCGAGCGCCCGATCGTTGGCGATCCACCGCGCCGCGAAGCACGCGTCGACGGGGAAGTCGAGTGCCTCGAGCGGTGCGAAGAGCAGCTCGGCCTGCCGTCCGGGAAAGGCGACGGTCTCGGGCATTGCCCCCGCGACGAGAACAGCTTGTACGCCGTGAGACACCGCGAGGTGGTCGCGTTCCACCGTCATGGGCTCGTCGAGCAGGCGCAGAACGTCGGCCTCGGTGGGGACGAAACGCCGACCACCCTCCTCGTCGGTCGCATCGAGGACGAGCGCCTGTGGGCGCCAGAACTCGTCGAGCCATGGGTCGCCGCAGCCTCGGTGAGCCGCTCGCCGGATGAGCCACTGCAGCTCGAGCGTCGTTGCGCGATCGACGTCGAGGTAGTCACCGATGCGGTTGAGCATCCGGTACTCGGCGTCCAGCACCTCGTCGAGCCGGCGTTGCGAGATGCCGCGCGCGTCGGAGAGGCCGATCAGACGGCGGGCGTCCGCCGCCAGCAGGCGCCACGCCGTTGGCGACTCGCCCCCGAGGCGGACGGCCACGAACACCTCCGGTCGGGTGATCGCATCGGTGTCGAGCGCCTCGCGATGGTCGCGGACGAGCTCCATCAGCCGCCGCTGGTCACCGAGCTCCGAGGACGCCGCGTCGAGCGCTGACTCCTCGTAGTCCCCGGCGGACCAAGCCCTGGTGACGCGCAGCAGCTGGAAGTCGGACTCCGCCGCCGAGGCGAAGGCGGCGAGCCGCGCCAACACCTCCACCTTGCCGTTGACGGCCAGGCCCGCGTAGGACGTGGTGTGCAGCCGATACAACCCCCACGCGTCATCCACGTCGCGACCGAACACGACGTTGCGCCAGGCGAACGTCAGCGGCTGGCTCATCGCACGACGAGCCGCTCGGCCGAACGGAGGCGCACGGTGACCGCGTGCTGGAGCAGATCCCGACCCATGGGCCGCAGTTCCAGCCGGCGGCCGCGGATCACGGCCTGCGCCTGGTGGCATACGAGGACCTCCGCCGGCCCGCGGACGCTGCCCGACCGCAGCGCGCCGGCGTGCTCGTCAGGAACGATCACCATCGGCCCAAGGCCGCGCGGATCCTGGCCCGGTCGCCGCTGCAGGCCCACGAGCCGGCGCGGACGCACGCTGTAGGCAGCGCGAGCCGCGAGCGCCTCATAGACCCGCCGCCCGTCGGACTGCGTGCGGCAGAGGACATGCGCCGCCGCACCCGGGACGAACAGGAGCCGGACCGGCAACGGCAGGATGCCGAGGATCGGGCCGATCGCCGGCATGCCGCTCAGCGCCACGATCACCACCGCGCTGGCGAGCCCGACTCCCGCCGCCGACAGCGGCAGGCCGTACGGGAGCGGGATGCGGTAGCGGTCGATGCGATGGATGCGGCGCTCGAGCTCGAACGCGAGCCGGTACGACCGCAGGACGACGCCGCCCTCATGCATCGGCTCGGTCAGGAGACCAGGGACGTCCAGAGGCTGACGATCACCTCGCGCACGCTGCCCTGCGCGAACACGAAGCCACCGAGCACGATGACCAGCAGGGCGAGCACGACGCCCCCGTTGACGTCGCGCCGGCCGAGCACCGGGAGCGCCACCAGGCCGGCCACCGCGAGGAACAGCGCCACGGCGAGGCCGCGTGCCTGCTCCCCCAGGTTGCGACCGAAGTTGGCGGTCTCGGCGAGGGCCGCCGGCGCGAGCACGGCGCTCGTGAGAAGGGCAGCCATCGCGGAGAGGGCGACGGCTCGGGCTCGGTGCATCATCGTGTGGCCTCCAAAGCCATGGGATTGACATGCACGCGGCGCACGAGCCATCGCCGACCATGGCGGACGACATCGAGCTCGTAACGCAGCGTGAGCTGCTGCCCGTCGCGTGAACGGGCGAGGACGAGAAGGGCGACCCGGCGTTGGCGGACGACCCAGGTCGTGGCGACCACGTCGGCCACCCGTAGACCAGTCGTAGGGAGCGAGACGGCGGCGCCCGGCTCGAGGTCGGCATCGAGGTCGACCGCCTCGCCGGCGAGGTAGTGGCGCAGGACGCGCACGGCGACCGTCCGCAGGGCAGGGTCCTCGACCTCGAGTTCTGCGGGCGCCACGCGCCCGTCGGCCACGCGCGGCGGCCCGACGACGGCGGGCGGCCCGGCGACGTAGAGCCGGCCTCGTTGGTCGCGACCGGTGGTGACGGCGAGGTAGGTCGTCGCGCGGCCGTCGTCTAGGGCGACCGTGACGACTGCCTCACGCGCTCGACGCGCCGATGCCACCACGGCGCTCCACCGGACGGGACGCCCGCTGCGGCTGCCGCGGTCATCGGCAACGCCCTCCTGCGCAAGGCCGAAGCGTCGCTGGGCAAGTGCTGGATCTCGCTCCGAGCGTGGGCCGGTGAACCATCGCGCAAAGGCTTCCGCCAATCCCTCCAGCGCCGGGTCGACCGGGACTGAGCGCGCGCTGTGCAAGCGGGCGGGCTCCGGTGCCGGCGCCACGAGCGCACGCAGACCCACCGCGCTCAGGACAATGGCGAGTCCTGAGAGCGCGATCTGCGGGAAACGCCCTGCGGCCCGCACCTGGGCAAGCGAGACGGTTCGTGGCCCGGCCATCAGAAGAACTCCCCGACGGGAGTAGGAGACGGTGCCGCCGACGGCGCGGACCGGGCTGGGGGCTGCACGCGGGCAGCCGGTGCAGGTCGAACCGGCACTGCGTATGGCGGCCGCTGCCGACGAGTCGGGCGCGGCGTCTCCCTTGGGGAATCCGGGGCGATGTGGGAGTGCCGACTCCGGCGCTGTCGATGCCGGGGAGGCTCTGAAGGGTTCCCCCGCGGCGACACATCTCGTCGCCCGACCAGGGGCGCCGCCGGGAGGTCGCGTTCCCAGGCACGGCGAGACACGTTGGACGCCTCACGTCCGTTGCCGAGCTCGCCTCGCTGTTGACCGAGAAGTGCGGCCGCAAGTAGCACGGCCGCGAACCCGCATGCCACGAGCGTGACTGGCCCGCGAGGCAGCGCCCTCGGCAACTCGATCGGCTCGCTGGTGGCTTGGACACTCGCGAGCAGAAACTGATCTAGCCTTGGGACGAATGGCATTGGACCCCTGAGTCGCTGCAGGCGTGCAAGACCCCCCTCCGCAACGAACGCCGACGGCCCTACTAGGCATCGACGCCACGGCCAGTGCGCTGCGTCCCGCCGGCGCCGCTTTCGGCGTCGGCCTCGCACAACAGCGTGCGTAGCGGCATAGGACGGATCCCGAGAAGTTGTTGTAGGCCCTTGGTTGGCTTGGTCCTGCGGAGGTAGCGGGCCGACGTCGCGGTTGGAAGGGCCCGAGTCGCCGATTCTGGAACATGCGAGGAACAAGAGGAGATCGCGCGCTCGTCGGAACCAAGCTCTTGTTCAGGTCCATGCATGCTGTCGCGAGCAACGAGTCGCCCGTGCTCGTTGCCCGGTTGCGCAACGACCGCGGCCGGCGCAGGCGGCACGTAGCGATGGTCGGGGCGCATCGCGCGCAGCTGCGTGTTGCAGTCAGCGATCTGGGGCTTTCAACCCGGCGATGGCCGCGACGCTGGCCAGCACCGTCGAGCCCCATGGCTCGGGCACCTGCAGGTCGGCGAGCATGTCGCGGCCCGCCACGCCGAAGAGGTCGGTCACCGGGCAGGGCTTGCCGGACGAGACCAGCATGGCGTGGACGCGGTGCGTGAGCATCGAGCGGTGCTTGACCAGGTGCAGGCGAAAGCGCGCGAGCTCGCGCTCTTGGCGGATCTCCAGCGACGGCGGCCAGATCTCGGGCACCAGATCGCGCTGGGACAAGATCGCCAGCACGCACGCGTCGAACTTGTCGGTGTTGGCCGCCAGCGACCCAATGCCCTTGACCCTGGCCGCGTCGGCGATCCGCACATCCCAGCCCAGCTCCTCGAAGCGATCGTGCACAAACCGCGTCCCGGTCATCGACTCGATCACCGCCCGCGGCGCTCGCAGCTCGATCCGGCAGACCAGGCCGGCCAGCCCGTCGCCATCGGGCGGCACCGCGAACTCCTCGACGATCTTGCCGCCATCGCTCAACAAGCACACATCGAGCTTTCGACGACTCAGATCCAAGCCAGCGTGCAACATCGACAACGGGCCTCCTCGGGTCGCTGCGTGGTGACCCTCGGAGCGTCTCACCGGGGAGGCCCTCCTTTCACAGCAGTCCAGCGATAGCTCGGACGCGTCGCCCCGGTTAAGACTCGGCGGCGTATCGGTGTCGTAGCCAGCGACGGTAGGGCCACGCCGCGATCGCGTTTCCGACCACGGCAGAGGACGCGAGGAACCCATTGAAGTCGTCGAGGGTTGCGACGACGAACAGTCCGAACCACGGCACGTGGATCAACCAGAGCAGCGTCCGCGGGACGGCCGCCGGCATCGGCTCCTCGGGTTCGGGCTCGACTACGCGGCCCTCAAGCCACCACTCGCCGTCGTCCCGATTGCTGTCCTGCACAGCCATCTAGTCGGCCTCCCGGATTGCGGGCTTGACCCGGACTGCGGCCGAACCGACGGCGGCGCGGTTGCGCCGGTGGCTAGGGCAGCCCGCTTCTGCTTTCCACGTGGTCCAGCCGCTGTCGTTGCTCGCTGTACGTGACGGTTCTTCTCTTCCGTTGAGGACCAGTAAAGAATTCACACTGATGAGGTGGACGAACCTAAGATGCTCTGACAAGTGGGCAGCAGGACCGCTGCTCGAGATCGGAGGTAGGAATGAGCAGGTGCGTTGTTCAGGCGCGAGCGGTAGGCCTTGCCATCGTGTTTGCGGTGGTGGGACTCCTCGGAACGTCGTCGCTCGCGGCGGCGGCCGACCCGTGTTCTGGCGATCCGATGCCGTCTGGGTGCGTGCGTGGCGTTAAGGTCGTGGACGTCTCGGCGTACGAGGTGACGCGGGCTCCGGACGGCGCCCTGAGCGTCAAGTGGAGCATCGACGACCGGGTCAAGACGACGGTCGACTTCCCCAGGCCCGTCCCGGCCGGGGAAGCCATCGCGCGGGCCCGTGAGACTGGTGTGCCGGCCGCGGGCGAGGTGACGGCGGAGACCCCAGCGAGGGCCGCGAAGGCCCCGCGTGCGATGGCGTCTCAGGACTGGTGGACGTACTGCGACGCGACGGCCTACGCGCCGGACATCCTCTTCAACGCGGACTGGCAGTACTATGCCCGAGCCCACGGCGGGCAATTCTGCGGCAGCAACGCAGTGAGCTCGCATGCGATCGGCGTGTGGCTGCACCGTTATCAAAACGGTGGCTGGTCCAACCTCCCCGATGGATATGGCTCGGCGCAAGGTGCGGCGTGGAACGGAATCGATGCATACGCCCGCTACAACTGCAACCACCAGACGAGCTACAACTACCGTACGTGGATGAATACGTACGCCACTGTTGGCCCTTACGTGTACCGGGGTCCCGACCTGGCTAATACGGCCTGGCACACTTGCCCGGGGTAGGTCGTAGCACTTGGGCCTCCGCATCATGCGTGCGGAGGCCCTAGCCGGCCCGCCAGGTGGCGTGAACGCCACCGTCCGACCAGCCGCATCGGCAGCACCACAGTCGGTAGCCGCCGCTCTGCGCCACCGCGACGCGGCGCCACTCCTCGGAGCTGCAACAAGGACACGGCGGGGCGGGGGCGATGGCTCCAGTTCTCTCATTGCCCCACGGAACGAAGTTGCCCCTCTCGTCCTCGAAGCGGACGGGTGGACGCGAAGCCGTGAGGGCGTCACTGGCAACCAGAGCGACCCACGCTCGCTCGCCGGCCTGGGTGCTCTGCCAGCTCCCGTCGACCTTGCGCACCGCCGCTTTGGTCGCGCCAACCGGGAGTCGCCCGCCGACGGCGCTGTAGAGCGGCCCTCGGATCGCCGCGGGCAGCTCGTCCTCGAGCCGGGTCGCCCCTATCCGATCCACGTCCGTCGATGGCCACACCGCGAGCCACAAGCTCCCTTCTGCCTCACGTATGTCCGCCCGGAGAGTGCCGGCCGCGACACTGACGAGGACCGGAGCATCCCGAAGCATCCGTGTAGCTTGTCACTTGCGTGTGTGCAGCCGCGCAAGCGTCGGGCATGCGCACACACCTCGCCGGGGAGAGGCTAGGTGAGTCCCTGCCGTGCCGCGACCGCTGAGTCCGTCACACCGTCGGCATAGGCTCTTGCGCTGGCATTGACGGACGTGCACACAGAGGTGGCTCCAGAGAGGCTGTCGCCAGAGCAGCTGCCAGCATACGACGAGCACCGCAAGGCGAACACCGCGTCTTTGGGGAGCACATGAAGGTCTGGTTCGCCAAGCTGGCCCAGACCTATCCCCAGGTCGCGGTCGTCGATGGCTTCGCCAGCGCTGGCCGCCACCGCGACGGCCGGGCCGGGTCACCGCTCATCATCCTGAACGCCTACCTGGATCACGCCTACCGGCAGCGCTTCAAGGCTCCCGCGCACCTCGTCTTCGTCGAGTCGGACCGGCTCTTTGCCCGACACCTCTGCTGGGAGCCGTGGCACTGGGCGACTTCTGCTTCCGACGCGAATGCGGCACTGCCGACGGCGTAGCCGCGACGCCCCGGGGTCTCGCGGAGTCGGCGGGGACTGCCGACACGACATCCGTGAGCCGCTCCATTTGCGTCGGTGTCTTCGTCGTCCTTCTGGGAGGACGCGGTCTTCGGTGACCCTGGCGCGGTGTTGAAGAGGACTGAGAGGACAAGCCGAGCAAGTGGAAGTCCGCCCTCAGTGACGTCCTCGGGCGAGAGCCCTAGCGGTCGCGCCCGGGCGGCGGTCAGAGGGGCCGAGCGGCGGCGATAGCAGCTGATCCCACGACAAGCGCGCCAGCCGGTTGGCCTCTCGGTGATGCGCGATCTTGCGGGAACCCAGTCCACGTGAGCGGCCACGCCGTCGTGCTCGATCAGGTCAGGGCGTAGCGAGCCGCGTCGTAGTGGTGGCGCATGTTCCCGATGGCTCTGCGCCCGTTCATCTGCTCGACCACGTGCCGGTTGTCGAGGTTGAACACCACGTCGGAGCGTGTCATCCCACGTCCGGCACAGCGCGACTACCGCGTGTACCGCGTAGAGCAACCCCAGGTACTCGCCACCCTGGATGCCGAATCGACCGACGTAGGCGTGCCCCGTCAAAGCTGGCCGAACGGCCCGGTCCTGGCCGAACCACCCCACCCAGCCGGCCGCGCACGGACCGAACTTCGATCGCCGCTGCGTGCCGTCAGGCTCCACGACCCACGTTTCACCCTGGATGGAGGTATCGGAGAACAGGAGAAGCGTGCCTGGCACCATGGGGCATGCTGCCGTTCGAGCCGGACCGCCCGGCAGGACTCGTGTCGAGTGTCTTGGCGCGCATCATCCCGCCGACCCGGCGCAGCAGCCGCCGCTCCGCACGTCGCCGCTCGGAGTAGGTCGTCGCCAACTCTGCCGCGATCCAGATCGTCAAGCCCAGCAACACGAGCGAGCCAGCGACCTCGACCATGTGAGGAAGGTCAGCGGCCGCCTCGTGTGTGGGTGATCTCCCCTCGGAAGCTGTCGCGGGAGACTCGCTCAGAGTTCACCCGCGCCTGCAGCGTGCTGGTCAACCGCTTTCCTTGTTGGGTCCATGCGGTCCAGGTGCTAGATCAAGCGCTCTCGCCTGGCCCGAGGTGGGCGCGAGGCAACGCTCAGTGCATCAACAACGGAAGCCTTGGGGCAACGGGCCCGTAGACCCGCTGCGAGGCGGTCCCATCCGCGCGTCTGTGGCGGGCAACGAGCGACGGCTAGTAGCCGTTTGATTGGAGGGCTGGCCCGGTCGGCCTGCCCCGCGAGCTGGTCGGTCAGCATTGAGGTCAAGGACAACGCTTCCGATTCGGACGGATAGGCGATAACGCCGGTCGGTGTCTTGTTCACAGCTCCAGGTCTGCGCGGATTGGACGCCCTTCGCTCGGCCCCAGGTGCACACGTACTCAGTTGGGCGCTCAACCCGTTGCCCCATTACCCGCTTCTGTGACCGGGTCCCGCCGCTGTCAGCAGGCGACCAGGAGATGGAACGCCAGGTCAGCCGGGTTGCCGGCAGCGTCGTAGGTCTGAACGCCCACCTTGCCGCTCTGATCGCTCACCACCGCCCGCCCAGCCGGCAACACGGTGTTGTCGGTCGTGCCCACGGTGGCGCTGAACGCACAACCGCTGACGGACTCGGCGAATCCCACGACGTACGTGCCGATCCCGCCCGCGCGGCCGCCGTTCGTCGCGTTGCCCCGGACCAAGCCCCCGCTCGCCGACACCGCCGCGAAGTACTTGGTCGCCGGTGCGCCGGCCGGGCCGGCGGGTCCTGTGGGCCCAGGAACGCCGACGTCGCCCCTGAGCGACGCGCGCGCGGCGCGGCTGATGTCGCGCAGCCCGACCGACCGGTCACGGATGTCGCTGGACCGGACGGCGCCCGTCTTGATCTGTGTGGAGCCAACGCTGT
>JACRMD010000258.1 GCA_016215085.1 Solirubrobacterales bacterium
CGCGCAGCACGAGGTCGTCGAGCAGCCGCTCGACCGCCGCGCAGAGCGCCAGCGGGTCGGGCTCGGCGAGCTCGACGGGCCCGCCGGCCCCGAAGGTCGCGACCATCGACGGGCTCGCGACGTCCACGACCGGCAGCCCGCACGCGAGCATCTCGGTCGGCACGAGCGACGGGTTGGTCAGCGACAGCACCAGGCCGACCGCGGCGCTCGCGTAGGCGTGGGCGAGCTGCGGCGGCTCGAGCACGCCGAGGTGGCGATGGGGGAAGGGCGTGGCGACCTCGCGCGCCTCGCCGAACAGCGCGATCTCGACGTCCGGCCGGCGGCGGTGCAGCTCGGTCATCGCCAGCAGCGCGAGCGGCACGGCGCGCCGCGGCGTCACCGCGCGGCCGTAGACGAGCACGAGGTCGTCGCGGCGGTGCGTGGGCAGCGGGCGGTAGTGCTCGTGCGCGACGCCGAGGTCGAACGGGCTGGCGCTCGCGCCGTACTGGTCGCGCACGAGGTCGGCGAGCCACGGCGACGCGCAGATGCAGTGCAGCCCCTGGCCGTAGGTCCACGCCGCCCACAGCCGCTCGGCCGACGTCCCGTAGAACTCGGGCTCGTGGTCCTGGACGAGGTAGGCGCGCGCCTTCGCGGTCGCGCGCAGCGCGGCGGGGACCGTCTGCCACCCGGTGGCGACCACGACGTCGCTCGGCGGCGGGCTGCCGACGCGCGTGCGCGCCGCGACCGGCCCGAAGAACTGCGGGAAGAGCTTGTCGACGTCCTCGCCCTCGTGGCGGCCCTCCTCGTCCTCGACCCACAGCGACAGGCGGTGGCCGCGCGCCTCCAGGCCGCGGACGAGGTCGGCGATCGTGTGGTGGCCGCCCGACCCGCGGCGGAACTGCGGGATGACGATCGCGATGTCGAGGTCGGCCGCGTCGGGGTTCGCGCCGGGGGCGAGCGGCGCCGGGCCGTCGCGCAGCACGTCGAGCAGCGCCGGCGGCGTGCGGACGCGCAGCGGGCCGGCCGGGCGGCGACGGCCGAGCGGGCTCACGAGCCGGGACCGAGCAGCTTCTGCTTCGCCGGCCGCGCGACGCGGAGCGCCAGCCGCACCGGCCTGGACGCCTTCGCCCGCCGGTAGTGGCGGATGCCCGGCAGCGCCTTGATGCGCTCGAGCTGGCGGACCTGGCGCTGCAGGTCGCGGCGCTCGACCATGAAGAGCCGCTGCTGCTCGGTGCCCGAGCGCAGGTCGCCCAGCAGCCGCGCGACGTGCGCGTACGGGCTGGGCGGCGGCGCGCCGGCGATCGCCTGCAGCGCGGCCGCCATCTCGGCGCCGGCGTCCTCCCACGACGGCCAGGCCCGCGCGGTGGCCAGCGCGCCCTCGCGCAGCCGCAGCAGCAGCTCGCGGTCCTTGGCGAGCAGGTCGAGCTGGCGGGCGGTGCCGCGCAGGTCGTCCCAGTCGACGACGAGCGCGTTGACGCCGTGCTCGATGTACATCTCGCTGCCGGTGACCTCGGTCGTCACGCAGGTGGCGCCGCGGTGGAAGCCCTCCAGCGGCGGACCGTACATGCCCTCCACGCGCGAGAGCTTGAGCACCACGTCGGCCTCGCCGTAGAGCGCGGCCATCTCGCTCGAGGGCACCGGGCCGAGCACGCGGTCGGCGCCCGTGGCGTCCAGGCCGGTGCGGTCGGGCGCGACGACCGTGAGGTGGTGGGGCTCGGCCATGTCGCGGGTCGCGGCGATCGCGTCGTTGACGCCCTTGAACCACGTCGACGCGTAGCCCTCGACGAGGATGCGCAGCGGGCCGTCGTGCTCGGGCACCGCGTCGACCGCCGGGAAGACGTCCTTGTCGATGCCGTTGCGCACGAGGTGGCAGGTGGCGTCGGGGCGCAGGTCGGCGATCGCCTCCTGGATCCACGTCGCCTCGGTGACGAACGCCACCGGCAGGTCGAGCGTGATCGCCGCGGCCAGCCGGTCGGGCTCGTCGGGACGGTAGAAGCGGTCCTCCAGCGACTGCACGAACGCGACGTGGCGCCCGCCGCGCAGCTGGAACGCCGCGTAGGCGGTCTCCCACCACGTGTGGACCACGAGGTCGAACTCGCGCTCGCGGGCGTCGTCGAGGGAGAGGACGTGCAGCTGGGCGAGCTCCTGCCAGTGCGGGTCCTCCTGCTCGCGGGCGAGCACGAGGCTGACGTCCATGCCGTGCCGCGTCGCGAGCTGGCGCGCGTGCTGCACGACGACCCCGACGCCGCCCGACAGCTGGAGGTCGTTGACGACGAAGGCGACCTGCAAGACGGCCGCTACTGTACCCGCCGCCCATGCGCGTCGCCTTCGTCGGCCAGTCCACGTTCTTCGAGGCCTGCGCGCTGGAGGACGGCGCGTCGGCGTGGACGGCCACCTTCGTGGAGTTCCGCAAGGACGGCGACGCGGGCGCGCTGCGCCGCGCGCTGGCGGACTTCGGTCCCGACGCGGTCGTCGTCTTCCGGCCCGAGGTCGTCCCCGCCGGTCTGCTCGCCGACCTCGACGCGCCGACGCTCGGCTTCCTCACCGAGCCGCTGCCGCGCCACGGCGGCGTCGTCGCGCACGACGACCTCGAGCGCCGCCTGTGGGAGCTCGGCCTCGTCGACGGCGCCCAGTTCGACCGCATCGTGAGCTTCGACCCGCACATCGCGCGCACCGCCGACGCGGTCCTGCCGGTGTGGCGCAGCGCGCCCTTGCCGGTCGCCGACCGCTACTACGCGCCGGTGCCCGCGCGCTCCGGGCCGCCGTCGCCGCTGTTCGTCGGCCGCTCGACGCCGCACCGCGAGGCGTTCCTGGCCCGCGCCAAGCACCACTACGACGTCCTGCACCTCGCCTTCGGCGTCGACGCCGACGGGCTGGAGGAGGTCATGGCCCAGCACGACGTCGGCATCAACGTCCACAACAACCCGTACCCGTCGTTCGAGAACCGCGTCTGCCTGCACCTCGCCGCCGCGCACCTCGTGCTCAGCGAGCCGCTGGACCCGACGCACGGGCTCGAGCCGGGCATCGACTTCCTCGAGGTCCACAACGCCGGCCAGCTCGAGCTGGCGCTGTGGAACCTGCACCGCCACCCCGGCCTGCACCACCGCATCCGCGTCCGCGGGCGCCGCAAGGCCGAGCAGTTCCGCGCCTCGCGCGTCTGGCCACGTCTGCTGACCGACCTCCTGGCGGAGGTCCGGGCGCATGGCGGCCGCCGCTCGCGGGCAACGTCCGCGGTGTGACGCCCGCCGACGTCCTGCGGCTCCGCGGCGCCCGTGTCTTCGTCGCGGGCGACGCGCTGCTGGACGTCTACCTGCAGGGCGACGTCTCGCGGATCTCCCCGGAGGCGCCGGTGCCGGTGCTGCTGGAGACGGCGTCGCGCCACGTCCTCGGCGGCGCCGCGAACGTCGCGGCCAACGTGGCCGCGCTGGGCGGCGCCGCGACGCTGGCGGCGCGCGTCGGCGACGACCCCGAGGGCGACGCGCTGCGCGCGCTGTGCGACGAGCGCGGGATCGCGCTCGAGCTCGTGCGGGAGGCGGGGATCCCGACGCCGCGCAAGACCCGCGTCGTGGCGGGCTTCCAGCAGCTCGCCCGCCTGGATCGCGAGGTCGCCGCGCCGCTGCGCGCCCACGACCGGGTCCTGGCGGCCTTCGACGCCTGGGCGCCCGGCGGCGGGACGCTCGTGCTCGCCGACTACGCCAAGGGCGTGCTGCCCGAGGAGCTGACGCGGGAGCTCATCGCCCGCGCCCGGGCCGCCGGCGTGCCCGTCGTCGTCGACCCCAAGGCGGCCGACCTCTCGCGCTACGCCGGCGCAACCGCGATCAAGCCCAACCGCGCCGAGGCCGAGCACCCTGCGCTCGCGGGCGCTGCAGGTCGCCGACGTCTCCGGCGCGGGCGACACGCTCGTCGCGGTCACCGCGATGGGACTCGCGGCCGGCCTCGAGCTCTGCCGCGCGGTCGAGCTCGGCAACGCGGCGGCCGGCGCGGTCTGCGCGAAGCCCGGGACCGCGACGCTGACGCCCGCCGAGCTGCTCGACGCGGTCCACGGCCGCCCGAAGGTCCTCGGGGACCGGACGGCGGCGGCGGAGATGGCCGCGCAGCTGCGGCGCGACGGGCGCCGGCTCGTGTTCGCCAACGGCTGCTTCGACCTCCTGCACGCCGGCCACGTGCGGCTGCTGCGCGAGGCGCGCACGCACGGCGACGCGCTGCTGGTGGCGCTGAACTCCGACGACGGCGTCCGGCGGCTGAAGGGGCCCGAGCGCCCGCGCCAGGCGCTCGCGGACCGCATGGAGGTGCTCGCGGCCCTCGAGTGCGTGGACTTCGTCTGCGGCTTCGACGAGGACACGCCCTACGAGCTGCTGGAGGCGGTGCGGCCCGACGTGTTGGTCAAAGGGGGCGACTACCGCCCCGAGGATGTCGTGGGGGCGGACCTCGCCGGCCGCGTGGTGATCGTGCCGCTGCTGGAGGGCCGCTCCACGACAGCGCTCCTCCGCGCGGTCTGACAGCCTGTGGCGTCACATGCGATTCGAGCGACTTGAGACCCGCCTGGACGGGCCGATCCTGCTCAGGCCGAAGGTGTTCGGCGACTAGCGCGGCTTCTTCTCCGAGACCTACCGGCGCAACGAGTACGCCGAGATGGGCATCGGCGAGGAGATGGTGCAGGACAACCACTCGCGCTCCAAGCGCGGGATCGTCCGCGGCATGCACTTCCAGATCGGCGAGGGCGCGGCGAAGCTCGTGCGCTGCGGCCGCGGGACGATCGTCGACATCATGGTGGACATCCGCCGCGGCTCGCCCACCTACGGCGAGTGGGAGGCCTTCGAGCTCTCCGACGAGAACCACCACGTCGTCTACTGTCCGGTCGGCTTCGCGCACGGGTTCTGCGTGCTGTCGGAGATCGCCGACGTCTTCTACAAGCAGTCCAACTACTACTCCGACGAGGTCGAGCGCGGGATCTCCTACCTCGACCCCGACGTCGGGATCGAGTGGCCGCTGCCGGCCGAGGAGCTCATCCCGTCCGAGCGCGACCGCACGGCGCCGCTGCTGCGGGACGTCGCGGACGAGCTGCCGTTCACCTACTGATGCGCCTGCTCGTCACCGGCGGGGCCGGCTTCGTCGGCTCCAACGTCTGCCTCCAGCTCGCCGAGCGCCACCCCGACTGGGAGGTCGTCGCGCTCGACAACCTCTACCGGCGCGGGTCCGAGCTCAACCTGCCGCGCTTCCGGGCGGCCGGCGTGTCGTTCGTGCACGCCGACGTCCGCTCCAAGGAGGACTTCGCCGCCGTCGGCCCGTTCGACGCGATGGTCGAGTGCTCGGCCGAGCCGTCGGTGATGGCGGGCGGCGACGTGATCGTCCCGGTGAACCTGCTCGGCGCCTGGCACTGCTTCGAGGCCGCCGCCGCGCACGACGCGCACGTCATCTTCCTCTCGACGTCGCGCGTCTACCCGATCGCCGGGATCGAGGCGCTGCCCTACGAGGAGGCCGAGACGCGCTACGAGCTCGTCGACCGACCGGGCATCGCGGAGGACTTCCCGCTGGCCGGCGCGCGCACCATGTACGGCGCCTCCAAGCTGGCGGGCGAGTTCCTGCTGCAGGAGTACGGCTTCCCGTGGACGATCAACCGCTGCGGCGTCATCGCCGGGCCCTGGCAGATGGGCAAGGTCGACCAGGGCGTCTTCACGCACTGGGTGCTCTCGCACGTCTTCGACCGGCCGCTGAAGTACATCGGCTACGGTGGGACCGGCAAGCAGGTGCGGGACCTGCTGCACGTCGACGACCTGGTCGACCTGGTGGAGCTCCAGCTCACGGAGCGCGAACGCTGGGCCGGTCAGACCTTCAACGTCGGCGGCGGCCGGGACGGTAGCCTGTCGCTGGTGGAGACCACGGCGATCTGCCGTGAGCTCACGGGCAACGACCTGCCGATCACGGGGGAAGCCGCAACCCGGGCCGGTGACGTCCGTTGCTACTTGTCGGACTGCCGCGCGCTGTTCGCCCACACGGACTGGCGTCCGCGGAAGTCCCCGCGTGACGTCCTGCGCGACATCCACGTCTGGATCACGAACCACCAAGACCTCGTCCTCTCAGCTCTCGGATGACCCCCACTGCCATCGTCACCGGTTCCGGCGGCCTCATTGGTTCGGAATCGGCCCGCTACTTCGTCGAGCAGGGCTACCGCGTCCTGGGCATCGACAACGACATGCGGGCCTACTTCTTCGGCCCCGAGGCGTCGACCGCCCACGTCAGCGACCAGCTGGCCTCGTCCCTGGACGGGTTCGAGCCGGTGCAGCTCGACATCCGCGACCGCGAGGGCGTCGAGGCGCTCTTCGCGCGCGAGAAGCCGTCCCTGGTCGTGCACTGCGCCGCGCAGCCGTCGCACGACTGGGCCGCGCGCGAGCCGCACACCGACTTCGGCGTCAACGCCGTCGGCACGCTGAACCTCCTGCAGGCCGCACGCGAGTCCTGCCCGGACGCGCCGTTCATCTTCACCTCGACCAACAAGGTCTACGGCGACCGGCCCAACTGGCTGCCGCTGGAGGAGACCGAGACACGCTGGGAGCTGCCCTCCGACCACGAGTGGTTCGGCGGCATCCCGATCGAGATGTCGATCGACGGGTGCACGCACTCCGTGTTCGGGGCCTCGAAGGTGGCGGCGGACATCATGGTCCAGGAGTACGGCCGCTACTTCGACATGCCGACGGTCTGCTTCCGCGGTGGCTGCCTGACCGGTCCGCAGCACGCGGGCGCGCAGCTGCACGGGTTCCTGGCCTACCTGATGAAGTGCACCGTGACGGGCGACCCGTACACGATCTTCGGGTACAAGGGCAAGCAGGTGCGCGACAACATCCACGCGGTCGACGTCGTGGCGGCGTTCCACGAGTTCGCCAAGGCGCCGAAGTCCGCGGCGGTCTACAACCTCGGCGGCGGGCGCAAGTCCAACGTCTCGATGCTCGAGGCGATCGCCAAGTGCCAGGAGATCGCCGGCCGCGAGCTCGACTACACGCTGTCGGACCAGGCCCGGATCGGCGACCACATGTGGTACGTCAGCGACTTCTCGTCCTTCGAGCGCGACTACCCGGGCTGGTCGCTGACGCACGGCATCGACGACGTGCTGCAGGACATCTACGCGACCAACGTCGAGCGCTGGACGGCGGCCGCCGCCTAGGGTTGCCATGCGCCTGTCGGTCGTCATCCCCGCGCACAACGAGGAAGGCTCGATCGCCGAGACCGTGCAGTCGCTGACCTCGCGGCTGCAGGAGGAGGAGATCGACTACGAGATCGTCTGCGTCGACGACGCGTCGGCCGATCGCACGGCCGAGATCATCGCCTCGCTGGCCGAGCAGGACCCCAACGTGCGCTACGTGCTCTCGCCGTACCGCAACGGGTTCGGGTTCGCGGTGCGCGCGGGGCTCGAGTCGTTCTCCGGCGACGCGGTGGCGATCATGATGGCCGACCTGTCGGACTCGCCTGACGACCTGGTCGCCTACTACCGGCTGCTGCAGGCCGGCTACGACTGCGCGTTCGGCTCGCGGTTCATGCCGGGCGGGGCGGTGCACGACTACCCGCGCTTCAAGCTGGTGATGAACCGGCTGGTCAACGCCGGCATCCGCCTGCTCTTCGGGCACGGCTACAACGACACGACCAACGCGTTCAAGGCCTACCGGCGCGAGGTCATCGACACGGTCCAGCCGCTGCTCTCGCACCACTTCAACCTGACGGTCGAGCTGCCGCTGAAGGCGATCGTGCGCGGCCACTCCTACGCGATCACCCCGATCTCGTGGACGAACCGCAAGACCGGGCAGTCCAAGCTCAAGCTCCAGGAGATGGGCTCGCGCTACGCGTTCATCGTCCTGATGGTCTTCCTCGAGCACCACCTCTCCCGAGGTGACTACCGCCGGCCGGACGCCGTGCCGACCACGGGGCGCTGGCGAGCGGGCTCGCCGGGCGTGCGCTCGCTGGAGCAGCACCGCTAGTCGTGGTGGGGCGGGTGCTGGACCGCCGCCGGCTCGTTCTCGCGGCGATGCTGCTGGCCGGCACCGTCGTGACGCTGGTCTACACGTCGCGCAGCTGGTTCTACGCCGACGACTTCCTCAACTTCCGCGAGGCCTACGACGCCTCGCTCGGCTGGGACTTCCTCTCGCGGCCGATCTTCCAGCACTTCGCCATCGGCCACCGGTTCGGCGACTGGGCGATGCTCGAGTGGTCGCCGTACAACTGGACGGTCGCGCTGGTCGTCATGCACGGCGGGATGCTCGTCGCCGCGTTCGCGCTGGTCGGGATCATGGACCGGCTCGCGGGGCGGCACTGGTGGCACCTCGTCCTCGGCTTCTGGTTCATCGCGTCGTTCGTGTGGGTGCGGTCGATCCAGTGGTGGGCCAACGCGCTGCACGTCGTCCCGTCGATGGTCGGCGCCCTGCTGGCCGTGTACTGCGCGGTGCGGGCGTTCGAGCAGCGCGGGTGGAAGTGGCCGCTGCTGTCCGGCCTGTGCCTGGCGTTCGGGCTCGCGTTCTTCGAGAAGGCGGTCTTCGCGGTCGTCTACGTGGTCCTGCTGCGGCTCGTCGTGTTCGTGCCGCGGTTCTCGGTGCGGTCGCTGTGGACGGCCGTGCGCGGCGACTGGCGGCTGTGGACGGCGCTGGCCGTGGTCGCGATCCCGTGGCTGCTCTGGTACGAGACGAAGAACTACGCGGGGGAGACGCAGTCCCCGACCCGGCTGGCGTTCGAGCAGTTCCTGCGGCTGGACTGGCTGCGGGCCTTCGTGCCGTCGATCTGGGGCGTCCGGGTCCAGCCGGACGCGACCCGCGGGCAGGACGCGGTCGTCGTGCTCGCCCAGGTCGCGTTCTGGGCCTTCGTGGTGTGGACGCTCTGGCGGCGCCTGGTGGTGTGGCGCGCGTGGGCGTTCTTCTTCATCGCGTTCTTCCTGAACGCGGCGCTCATCGGGCTGAACCGCGTGGCGATGTTCGGCCCCGGTGTGGCGCTCGACTACCGCTACGCGAGCGAGTACCTCCCGCTCTTCGCGATCACGGTCGCGCTCGTGCTCTCGGACCGGTGGCCGCGCTTCGCGGCGACGGATCCCGAGGCGGCGGCCGACCGTCCTGTGCCGGCGGCTGTGGCCTCGTCGACCGCGCCCGAGCCCACCTACGCCGCGGCGACGGCTGGGTCCGCGGCGGCCGTGGGCCGGCACGCCGGCGCCGCTCCGGGCGCGCCCGAGCACGCCGCTTCCTCCGCCGAGGCAGCGGCCGGCTCCGCTCCCGGCGCGGCCCAGGACGCCGCCTCGACCGAGCCGGCGGCTGACCCGGCGGCCACGGCGCTCCGCATGGGCGCCCCTCCGGCATCCGGCGCCCCGGACCCGCGCGACGACGGCGACCGGCCGGGCCGCGAGTCCCGCACCGGGCGCCCGCGTGCCCGCCTGATGCCGTCGCTGCCGGTGGCCGCGGTCGTCGCGGCGCTCTGCGTCGCCTACGTCGCGGCGTCGGCGACCTCCGCGGACGGCTTGGCGGACGAGTGGCCCGCGGCCGGCACCGAGCGCTACATCAAGACCCTCGAGACCGACGTCGCCGCCTTCCGCCGCGACCACGACGGCCGCCCGCCGGTCATCTTCGACGAGCCGGTGCCCGAGAGCATCGTGATGTCCTGGATGGCGCCGTACAACCTGGCGTCCAAGGTGATCCCGACGCTGGGCCTTGAAGCCGGCTACGGCGAGCCCTCCTCGGACCTCCACGCGGTCGACGGCTCAGGGCACCTCGTCAAGCTCACCTTCGTCCCCGGCCGCCCGCCGCTCACCGGCATCCGCAACGGCCAGCTCACCGAGCGCCGCACCAAGGACCACTGCATCACAGGGCCCACGAGCGCCGAGTTCGTACCCCCGGAGCCCATCGGCGCACCCGCCACGGACCTCCGCGTCCGCGGCACCGCCACCGGCGCCGGCGGGATGCCGGTCTTCATCGACGAGACCGGCGGCGGCTACCCCGGCTTCGACGTCGGCCAGATCCCTATCCGCGACGGAGCGATCGACTACGGCCTCCGAACCCGCGACTCCCTCCACCGCATGCGCCTCGACGTCCCGGAAGGCGCACGGTTCTGCATCGGCACGATCGAACTCGGGGACTTCCGCCCGGCCGGGTAGCGCGTGGCTAGCGCGGAGCCCGTCGACCGTAGATGACGATGCCGTTGGAATTGTTTACCGGCAGCCTCGCGACCTCCTTGAGGCGGCCTCGCCGGATGCCTTCCATCGCGTAGTCGCCACTCGCGTTAGGCATTAGCACGACCGCGGCTGGAGGCCGAGTCGCGAGGTCACGTGCAACATCCGGCTGTCGCGGCGGGAACATCACGATCGGGAAGATCCAGCGTGACGCTGGCTTCCGGTGTGCAAGCCAGTAGATCGCTTGACCGGAGCCGTTCGAGGCGACATCTGTGACTACGTATATCCGCTCGTCTGGCTTGGTGATCCGGTCGAGGATTGCGGCGGCCTTCTTCTGCTGCAGCAGGTGCGGCGCTGCGCGAGAGCCGAGTGGATCGTCTGCCCTTACGGCGAGGTCCGTCCGAACTGGGACGAGCCAGAACGTCGCAGCGATGGGGACAACGGCCAAGCCCGCGAGCGCTACTGTGCTTCGGTCGAATCGAGCGGTCTCGCTCGCACGACTACCCATCAGTTGCGTACGCACCGCGTGCGTCGCGACGCCAAACAGTACGGCGCTTGGGGGTACCAGCGAGATGAAGTAGTGATACCAGTCGCGCACGCCCAGTTTGACGCCCGCCCAGGCCGCGAACCACCATGCGAGGCCGAGCAAACCGAACCGACGGAGCGGCGGCCGCAGGCCGGTTAGCGCGCCCAGGCCCAGTGCGCCGAAGAAGAAGAAGTCAGCAGGGCTCTTGAGCAGCAACTCAACGTGCGCCCGCCAACCTGTTATCGAACCCAATCCTGCGTCCACATATGTCCGGTTGTAATCAACCGCGCCGCGAACCATGTCGCTCCAGAGGCCCGCCGCAGCGAAGGGCACCAAGATGATCGCCGTGGTCACGACTCCGGCCAGCGTCCACGCCACGAAGCCCCTCCAGCGCGTCGCGGTGTTCATGAGCAAGAGGACTGCTGCGATTGGAAGTATCAAACCCAGAACAGGCTTGACCAGTACCGTCGCCGCTAGCAGCACTCCCGAGAAGGCCGCCTCCCTAACGCGTCCAGACACGCGAAAACTATCGGCCAAGTCGAGCGTGCCAACGACAAACGGAAGCGTCAGTTGCTCGAGATTTGGATCGGTCCCCTCGATGAGATCGCTCGAGGCTGCGATCGCGTACACGACAGCAGCTACCCACGCCGTAGTGGCGTCCGAATTGCGCTCGACCAGCCGGATGAAGTGCCAAAGCGACCAGACAAACAGCGCGAACAGGAGGAGGTGAACGAGCAGATAGCTTCCAAAAGGGGCGACCGGCACGAACAGCAAGTATGTGAGCGGCCCCTTGTGGTCGAAGATGTCTCTGTAAGGGGCCGCGCCGTGTAGGAGACCGTCGGAAATGGTGAGGTAAACGGACGGGTCTACCGACAACGGGTCGCGGAGTGAGGGCATCCGGACCAGGAGTGCAATGACCGCAGATGCAAGGAGGGGCTGGGCAAGGCGGTTGCCCGCGCGGTGCAGGATCATGCCGTGGCGCGATGCGGTCGCGTGCGGGTCACCGCTAGACGGGGACAGACTCGTGGTTGCCATGGTCAAGGTCCAGTTCGGTAGATCACGGTGCCACGTGAGGAGAACACAGGCTCGCCTGCGACGCCGCGCCATTTAGCCAGATTCGGTTCGCCGAAGCGCAAACGCTCGGATGCCCCGATAACCACATAGGCAACGCGATAGCGGCGTAGCAGCTGTGTAGTCCGCGATAGGGACGAAGCGGTGAAGATCTCGTCAATTTCAGTGGCTCGCTTCGGAAGGCGGCGAGACTGGACGAGTTCATGTTCAGGTCCCATGTACGGCGTGGGAAGTCCGGTGTACGCGGAGATTCGGCCGTAGGGCAAAGGAGAGTACTCCGGGCCCGGGGCCTCGAGGACGACGGGGCGGGAGGTTCCGGTGTGGGCACGGAGCCAGCCGATTGCGTCGACGTCGCCGGGGGCGCCGGCGAGGAGCCACGCGATGCCGTTGAGGGTCGGGTCGGGGCGGGAGAAGTCGGCCGTGCGGGCCTGGGGGCCGACGACGAGGAAGGGGAGGCACACCACGGCGAGGGCGGCGAGGCCGGTCGCCCACGCGAGGGGTGCGGAGCGGCGGGCGCGCGAGGGCGCGGGGGCGGCGCGGCGGACGAGGGCGACCGCGAAGAGGGCGCCGCCGAGGACCGCGAGGAGGAGCCACGCGTGGTAGGTGAACTTGAAGACCGTGTTGGTGCGGTAGTTGATCGAGCCCGCGAAGTAGTCGCGGACGTAGACGGCCTCGGGGAGCAGGAGCGAGACGACGCCCGCGGCGCCGACGAGGCCGCAGAAGCGGACGGCGGCGCCCGAGTGCGCGTCGAAGGCGACGCCGAGGGCGACGGCGGCGGGCACGAGCAGAAGGGCGGCGGGGCCGGCGAGGAGCCAGCCGGGCAGCACGGCCACGGCACCGGCTGCGAGCCAGCGGAGGTCGTGGGCGCGGGATTCGCGCGCGGTCCACAACCGCCAGGCCGTCGCGCCGAGCACGACCCAGAGCCCGATGGCCTGCGTGTGGAGCTGGTCGGTGAACCACTGGCGCAGCCCGGGGTGGTCGGTGACGCGGCCGATGCCGTCCACCGGCGCGTCGAAGGACAGGACGAACGGCAGCGCGATCAGGTACCCGGCCACCAGCGGGCCGACGCCCCACGCCGCCGCCTGCAGCAGCCGCGACCGCAGGGGGCCGTGCGCCGCCGCGAGGCCGGCGCCCGCGAAGAGGCATGCGGTGATCGGCAGCGACCAGGTGCTCGTCGCGTGCATCGCCGCCAGGCAGGCCGCCGCGGCGAGGCCGACCGCCCAGCGCGCGCCGCCGAGGGCGATGCGCAGCGCGACCCCGACCGCCAGCAGGAAGAAGGGCACGATGAGCATGTGCGCGTGGAGGTCGCCGAGCACGAGCGAGAAGAGCGGGAACTCGTTGATCGTCCCGGGCACGACGCGCGAGACCTCGAACCACTTGAACTGCGCGATCGGCCCGTCGTGGCGCAGCCAGTCCAGCGTGCTCTGCAGGTTGCCGACGAAGGCCACGAGCACCGCGCCCATGAGTCCCGCGACGACCACGGGCCACACCCGCGGCGCCGGAGCGGTACCGGCGGCCGCGGCGCCGGCGGGCTCAGACGCGGGCGGCCGCTCGAGCGTCGCCGTGGTGCCCTCGCGCACGAAGCGGTCGCGGCGGTGCGGCGGCACGAGGCGGACGGCGTCGGCGCCGCGGGCGAAGCGGCCGCCGGACGGGGCCGGCTTCCCCGCAGGAGCCGCGGAGGGCGTCTCCGCCATCGGACCGCCGCCGCCGAGCAGCGCCCCCGCGATCCCGGCGCTGACCGCGTACGCCGACGACGCGAAGAGCCCCGCCCACAGTGCCGTCGCGGCGTTGTACGCGAACCACGGCGCCGCACCCGACGGCAGCGACGTGATCATCGCGACGAAGTGGCCGAAGTAGTAGTAGTTGAGGTCCAGCCCCGAGGCCCACGGGTCCATCGGTGGCAGGCCGCCGTCGCGCATGAGCGACGTCCAGACGGCCATGTCGAACATCTTCTCGTTGGCCACCACGTCCGGCATGTACGCCCGGACGCCCAGCGCGCCGACGCACGTCACGACGAACAACGCCTCCGAGACGACCAGCGACCGCAGCACCACCCGGTCGCGGAGCAGCGCGCGCCCCGCGGGCCGCCACCACGCCCACGCGCCCGCGACGACGAGCACCAGGAACAGCGCGATCGCCAGGCCGCGCGTCGGCGTCACGCCCAGCCACTTCAGCCAGAACGCGACGAACGCGACCGCCAGCAGGGCGATCGGCCGCGCGAACGCGACACCGCGGTCGGCCAGCGGCGCGAACAGCGCCGCCGCGAACGGCACCGCCGCCAGCCCGGCGATCCCGGCGGTCAGCAGGATGAGCGCCGCGTCGCGCACGGACCTAGCCGAGCTTCGCGGGGTCGGGGGCGGGCACCGGGTCCTCGCGGTCGAGCACCGGCGTGAGGTGCGTCGTGGGCACGTGGTGCTCGCCGCGCACGACGACGTCGCGCACCAGGTACAGCGGCCGTCGCTTGAGCTCGTCGTACATGCGCCCGAGGTACTCGCCGACGATCCCGAGCGTCAGCAGCTGCACGCCGCCGAGGAAGCACACCAGGATGATCACCGTCGCGATGCCGGGCACGTAGATCCCGGTCACCCGGGCGATCACCGCCAGCGGCAGCCCCAGGAACGCGAGCGCCGCGAAGAAGAACCCCAGGTACGAGGCGAGCCGCAGCGGCACGTGCGAGAACGACGTCAGGCCGTCGATGGCGAACCGCACGAGCTTGCGGATCGGGTACTTCGTCTCGCCGGCCAAGCGCGGGTCGCGCTGGTAGGAGACGTCGGCCGAGGCGAAGCCGGTCCAGGCCGTCATGCCACGCAGGTAGCGCGCGCGCTCGGGCATGGCGCGGACGACGTCGACGGCACGACGGTCCATGAGGCGGAAGTCGCCGGTGTTCGCCGCGTAGTCGACGCCGGTCCACCGCCCGAGGAGCCGGTAGAAGCCCCCGATCGCCGTCAGCCGCCACCGCGGCTCGCCGGTGCGCTCGCCGCGGACCGCCCGCACGATGTCGTTGCCCGCCCGCCACTGCTCGACGAGCGCGGGGATGAGCTCCGGCGGGTCCTGCAGGTCGGCGTCGATCGTCACGACGACGTCGCCGCGCGCCGCGTCCATCCCCGCCGTGAGCGCCGCCTGGTGCCCCCATGACCGCGTGAGGTGCACGGCGGTCACCCGCGGGTCGCGCGCCGAGAGCTCGTCGAGCAGCATCGGCGTCGCGTCCGAGGACCCGTCGTCGACGGCGATCAGCTCCCAGGCGAACCCCTCGAGCGCCGCCTCCAGCCGGCGGTGCAGCTCGGGCAGGACCTCCTGCTCGTCGAGCATCGGCACGACGACGCTCAGCAGCACCGGGTCCTGGGCGCGGGAGGTCATGCCGGCGTGAGCGCGCGCAGCCTCCGGGCTGCGTCCTCACCCAGCCGCACCGCGTAGTTGGTCCCTCGATCCTCGGGGTAGATCTGCGTCGTGTTGGCGAGCAGGAGGCCCGGCACGCCGGTCTCCAGCGGCGGGATGCGCTCGGGGTAGCCGACCGTCACGATCGGCTGGCCCGCGGGCTCGCGGAAGAGCCACCGGTTCTTGACCCACTCCTTCGAGAAGGCGGGGTTGACCTTGCGCAGGCCGGCCTCGTAGTGGGACAGCAGCTCGTCGGGACCGAGCGTCAGCAGCTCCTCGTGCGGCTCGAGGTAGTTCGAGACGTACAGGAAGCGCCGGCCGCCGTAGTGCGCGGGCGAGATGAAGTTGGTGTGCTCGATCAGGCCGATGAACGGCAGCGACGGGTCGGCCACGTTCGTCCAGTAGAACGGCGAGAACTGCCGGTCGAGCTCGAGCAGCAGCACGAACGCCGTGTGGTACTCGATCGACTGCAGCTTGTCCGTGTAGCCGGGCGCCAGCGCCTCGCGCGCGTCGTCGTCGAGCAGCTCGAGGAAGACGTCGTTGGGGACCGTGGCGAGGATCGAGTCGTAGCGCTCGCCCTCGCCCTCGGGCTCGAACTCGCGCGGGTCGAGCCCGCGGCGGAACGACTGCGGCGCGCCCGGGGTGATGACCAGGTCCTTCGAGATCCGCGCCGCCGGGCGGTCGATCATGACCCGGCCGCCGTTGGCCTCGATGCGGTCGCGCAGCGCCACGTACAGCGGCTCGAAGTTCGGCATCGGGTAGCCGAGCAGCTCCTTGCGCGCCTCCTTGCCCTCGAGCCGGCGGCGCATGGTGAGCTTGCCCCACAGCCAGGCCATCGAGATGTCCTGGGCGCGCGAGCCGAACTTCGCCCGCAGCAGCGGACCCCAGATCTTGGTCCAGGGCCGCTCGCCCATCTCGCGCACGATCCACTCGTGGGCGGTCTCGTGCTCGTAGGCCTCGACCGGCTTGCCGGCGCGCTGCAGCCGCAGAACGGTGAGCCCCATCTTGATGCGGTCCAGCAGGGGCAGCGGCGAGAACTTCAGGAGGTCCAGCGGCGTGGTGAACGCCCGCGACTTCCCGTCGACGAAGAACGCCATCGAGGACGGCTGCCACTCGATCGGCCCGAGCTCGAGCTCGTTCCAGAGGTCGACGATGTGCCGGTCGCTGGTGAACCAGTGGTGGTAGTAGCGCTCGAGCAGCACGCCGTCGCCGACGTCCAGGGTGGCGCCCTGGCCGCCCAGGCCGGGCCAGCGCTCGTAGACGTCGACCTCGTGGCCCTCCTGGGAGAGCCGGTACGCGGCGACCAGGCCGGCGACGCCGGCTCCGACGATCCCGATCCTCATGCCGTGCGCAGGCGCTTCAGCCCGCCGTAGCGGGTGGCGACGAGGACGAGACCGGCGGCGGTGATGGGGACGAGCAGGACGAACCTCACGAGGATCAGGTAGGAGACGGCGGCGGATGACGTCCCGCCGATGGCCTTGATGCCGATGACGGCGGCGGCGTCCTGGGTGCCGGCGTAGCCGGGCCCGGACGGGATCATCGAGAACATGCTTGCAAGCGCGACGAGGTAGAAGCTCTCCAGCACGCTCATGTCGATGTTGGCGGCGGCGCCGACCGAGCCCCAGACGCCCGCCTCGACGGTCCAGATGAGCATGGTGATGGCGACCATCGTCGCCCCGTGGCGGCCCCGGAGGGCCAGCGTCGAGGCGAGCATCGGCGCGACGAACGCCCGCACCTTGGCGAGCAGCCCGCGGCGGTGCAGGGTCAGGACGGCGACGGCGAGGCAGACGAGCGCGATCGCGGCGCCCACGAGCAGCCAGGTCAGGGTCCGGCCTTCGGGCAGGCCGGCGCCGTGCGCGATGGTGACCGCCAGGACGACGAAGAGCACCACGAGCACGGCGATGTCGAGCAGCCGCTCGGCGAGCAGGGTGCCGATGACCGTGCGGCGGCTGGCGTCCGAGCGCGGGGCGCCGAGCATCACGCGGAAGACGTCGCCGCCGCGCGCGGGCAGCACGTTGTTGCCCATGTAGCCCACGACGGTGAGCCCGTAGGCGTCGGCGCGCGGCATGTCGCCGCCCTGGTCGTGGATGAGGATCTTCCAGCGCTCGGCGCGCAGCGCGGTCGCGACGCCGTAGAGCAGGATCGCCAGCAGGAGCGCCCCGACGTCCTCGCGCGTGTCGGGCAGGTCGGGCGCGGGCTGCTTGGCCGCCCACCAGACGACCGCCGCGACGCAGACCAGCGAGACGGCGACGCCGGCCCACTGCAGCAGCGGCGAGCCGCGCTTGGCCGCGGGCTCAGGCGACGTCGTGCTCATGCTCGCGGACGTTGGCGGTGGACTTGACGATGTAGAGGGGACGGCGCTTGACCTCGTCGTAGATGCGGCCGATGTACTCGCCGATCACGCCGAGCGTCATCAGCTGGAAGCCGCCGATGAACAGCACGGCGAACAGCACCGACGGGACGCCGCGGTCGTAGATGCCCGAGTAGCGGGCGATGATCACCAGCGGCAGGCCGAGGAACGCGATGGCGCTGATCCAGAAGCCGATGACGGTGGCGATCTGCAGCGGGAAGTGCGAGAAGGACGAGACGCCGTCGATCGCCAGGCGGATCATCTTGCGCAGCGGGTACTTCGTCTCGCCGGCGTGGCGGGCGTCGCGGTCGTACTCGACCACCGCCTGCTCGTAGCCGACCCACGAGGTCATGCCCCGCAGGAAGCGGGAGCGCTCGCGCAGCTGCAGCAGGGCGTCGAGCGCGCTGCGGTCCAGCAGCCGGAAGTCGCCGGCGTTGGGCTCGAGGTCGATCTGGGCCAGCCGGCCCATCACCGAGTAGAACGCCTTCGCGGTGAGGAGCTTGAAGCGGGTCTCGCCGGGGCGCTCGCGGCGCTTGGCGACGACGACGTCGGCCCCGCCCTCCCAGGCGGCCAGCAGCTCGGGGATGACCTCCGGCGGGTCCTGCAGGTCGGCGTCGATCATCACGACGGCGTCGCCGCGGGCGTGGTCGAGCCCCGCCGTGATCGCCATCTGGTGGCCGAAGGCGCGCGAGAGGTGCACCACGCGCACGCGCGGATCCACCTCGGCGAGCTCGTCGAGGATCGTGGGGGTGCGGTCCGTGGACCCGTCGTCGACGATGACGAGCTCGAACGGGATGCCCGCAAGGGCCGTCGAGACGCGCCGGTGGAACTCCCGGGCCACGTCCTCCTCGTCGAGCATCGGGGCCACCACGCTGAGCAGGTGGAGGCTGCGCTCCTGCACGAGTGGTCAAGGGTACCGAGCACGGACGCGGCTACGCTCCGACGGTGAGCGCGATCAGCGAGGACCAGGCGGCGCTGCGGCGCACGTGGGAGGAGCACGGGTGCGTCGTGCTCGAGGGCACGGTGCCCGATGACGCGATCGACCGCCTGCTCGAGGACCTCGCGCGGGCCGCCGCCGAGGGCGACGACCGGCTGCTGGCCCGCACCCCCGAGGACCCCGACGGCTACGTGCCGCTGCGGGCCGGGGCGGCGGTCGAGCACGTGGCCGACCCCCACGCCCACCTCGCGGCCGCCCGCGACCTGCTGCTCTCCGACGCGCTCGTGGCGTGGCTCCGGCTGGTCTTCGACGCCGAGCCGCTGCTGTTCCGCGCGCTGGCCGTCGAGCGCGGGGAGGCCCAGGGGCCCCACCAGGACAGCGCCTACGTCGCCGTCTCGTCGCCGCAGGCGCTCGTCTCGGCCTACGTGGCGCTCGAGGACGCGCAGGAGGGCTCGGGTGAGCTCGTCTACTGGGAGGGCTCGCACCGCGTTCCGGAGCACCTGTTCTCCGGCCGCTACAAGCACTGGAACCCCGAGCGCGACGGCGACGCCGAGCACGAGGCCTGGCGCCGGGAGCTCGAGGAGCACGTCGCGGAGCTGCCGCGGCGGACGTTCCTGCCGCGCAAGGGCGACGTGCTGGTGTGGTCGGCCGACCTCGTCCACGCCGCCGCCCCGGTCACCGACGAGGGGCGCACGCGCCGCTCGCTGGTGGCCCACTACTGCCCGGTGGGCGTCGAGCCCGCGTACTTCGGCTACCGCGAGGACCGGCGCACGACCGTGGCGTACAACGGCGGGCGGTACGCCAGCGAGCACCACGACCTGGAGCCCGAGCCGGCGCCGCCCGAGGAGGAGGAGGAGACGATCCCCACGGCCGCCGAGCAGCAGGCCGTGCGGGCCGAGCGCCGGCAGCCGTCGGGAGCCGAGCCCTCGGGTCAGCCGCTGCGCCGCCGCTCGGGCGGCCTCGTCGGGCGCGTCCGCGGGATCCTCGGCGACCGCTAGGGCCGCTAGAGCGGCGTGTCGAGGATCGGCCGGTGGTTGAAGACCCACCGCCGGCCGACGAGGAACATCACCAGCGGCACGACGGGCAGGACGACGGCCTGCCCGACGATCTTGCCCATCCCGAAGGCGTGGATCGCGATGCTCAGCAGCACGACGTTGACGCCGAGACCGATGCCCTGCGCGGCCAGCCAGGTCAGCCAGCCGCGGACCGACGGCGTCGCGCCGCCGAAGGTCCAGTGCTCGTGCGTGAGGTAGCCGATCGAGTTGGCCACCAGGTAGCCGAAGAACGCGGCCAGCACGTACGGGACGCCGGACTCGATGCAGATCGTGTAGGTGATGAAGTAGATCGCGAGGTTGACGAGGCCGACGACGCCGTAGCGGGCCAGCTGCCAGAACGTGTGCTCGCTGAACGGCAGCCGCGCGACGAGCGGCGCCAGCAGGCCGTCCCACCGCGCCCTCACGCCGCCACCCCCGCGCGGTCGAGGTAGTCGGCCAGCTGCTCGCGCCACGGGCGCAGCGCCGGCAGGCCCAGCGCGTCGGCGCGCGGCCGCGCCAGCACGCCATTGAGCGGCCGGTCGGGCTGGCCGGGCTGCAGGACGGTCTCGCCGGGCTCGACCTCGGCCTCGATGCCCTGGGCCTCGAGGAAGGCGAGCGTGAACTCGAACCAGGAGCAGGCGTCCGGGGCCGTGAGGTGGACGAGGCCGGAGGCGTCGCGCTGCACGGCGTCGACGAGCGCCCGCGCGAGGTCGTACGTGAACGTCGGCTGCAGCCGCTGGTCGGCGACCATCCTGATCTGGCCGGTGTCCTTGGCCCGCGCGGTCATGCGGGTGACGAAGTTGCCGCCCTTCGACGCGCTGCCGTGCAGGCCGTAGAGCCCGGCGGTGCGGGCCACCAGCGCCCCGCCGACGGTGGAGACCAGCCCGAGGACCGCCGCCGCGGCCATCACCCGGGCGCGCAGCCGCCGCATCTCGACCGGGTCGGTGAAGTCGGTGTGTCAGACCCGCCCGAGACGGCGGCTCCCGTTGGTCGACAGGTGCACGAGCTTGGGCCCGAGCGTCGCCATGTGGCGCACGGCGCGGACGTTGACCGCCCACGCGCTGTCGGGCTCGGTCTCGCACACGTCGACGTTGTGGAACGCGGCGCAGTTGAAGATGACGTCGACGCCCTCGGCCGCGCGCGCGACCGCCGCCTCGTCGGCGATGTCGAGCTCGGCGTGCGAGAGCACGCGCGCGTCGGGCAGGAGCTCCTGCAGGTCGGAGGCCAGCTGCCCGCCGCCGCCGGTGACCAGGGCCTTCACAGGACGCTCTCGAACTCGCTCAGCGACGGCTTGAGCTCCTCCAGGAGCTCGAGCCACCGGATGTTGTAGTGCCTGGGGTCGGTCAGCTTCGCGCGGTCCCAGCCGTCGATGCGCTCCAGCAGGTCGGTGACCGCCTCGAGCACCGAGCGGCGCGGGACGAAGCCGAGCGTCGACGCCAGCTTCACGTTCGAGCACTCGTAGTCACGCGTGAGCTTCGGCGCCGGCACCTCCTCCAGCGTCACCTGATGGCCGGCCAGCTGCACCGACCCGGCGACGATCAGCGCCAGCTCGCGGATCTGGTAGTTGGAGTGCACGACGTTGAAGATCTCGCCGCGCACCTTCTCGGCGGGCGCCTCGAAGGCGGCGATCATCGCGTCGGACACGTCGCGCACGTCGACCAGCGGCCGCCACATCCAGCCGCCGCCGTGCAGCAGCAGCTTCCCGTTGAGCAGCGCGTCCTTGACGAAGGTGTTGACCACCAGGTCGAAGCGCATCCGCGGCGAGTAGCCGTAGACCGTGCCGTTGCGCAGCAGCACCGGCACCAGGCCCTCGCCGGCGAGCTCGAGCAGCTTCTCCTCGGCGTAGCGCTTGGAGGTGGCGTAGGCGGCGCGCGGCTCGAGCGGCGCGCGCTCGTCGTGCATCCCGGGCGGCAGCCCGTCGTACAGCGAGCACGACGAGGCGAAGACGTAGCGCTCGATCCCTCGGTCGACGCACATGCGCCCGAGCGTCTCGGTCGCCACGGCGTTCATCTGCCAGTTGGCCTCGGGGTTGAACTCCGCCGTCGGGTCGTTGGAGAGCCCGGAGAGGTTGATGACGCCGTCGACGCCGTCGAGCGCGTCGGCCGGGACGTCGCGGACGTCGGCGCGCACGACCTCGACGCGGTCGCGGAAGCCGGCCAGCGCGTCTTCGCCGAAGTACAGGCGGTCGAGCAGGCGCACGTGGTAGCCGCGCTCCAGCAGCCGCGGCACGAGCACGCAGCCGATGTAGCCGGCGCCGCCGGCGACCAGGATCGTCTGGCCGGGCCGCGGCGCAGCGGGCGCCAGCCCGTTGTCACGGGGAGGGGACATTGCGGTCACTCACGGTAACGCGATCGAAATCGCGAGGTTGCGACGATTCCTCGCCGGTCCGTCACGGAACTGCGACGGAAGGCGCGCCGCGGCGCGCGCTCCCGAACGCGAGCACGTCCGCCACCGCCTCGCGCGCCAGCGGCGGCCACAACGCCGACGCGCGGAAGCGCTCGGCCTTGCGGCGGCCGTTGAGGCGCATCGTGCGGAACGCGTCGGGGGCCCGGCGCAGCTGCACCAGGACCTCCCAGAGCTCCCAGGGCTGCGCGATCTCGACGTAGTCCACGCCGGGCACCAGCCCCCACCGCGGCGACAGCGTCTCGCTGATGACCAGCAGCCCGGCGGCGAGGAACACGCTGACGCGGTTCTCGTAGTTGGGGTAGGGCTCGTTGTGGAGGTTGATCCCGACGTCGCTGTCGGCCATGAAGCCGACCAGGCGGTCGTCGGAGACGCCGTGGGCCAGGTGCACGACCGGGAAGTCGTGCTTGACCGGGTCCAGGAAGCCGTCGCGGTGCGGGGTCGCCCGGCCGGTGAACAGCGCGCGCGGCGTGCCCGACGCCGGGCGCACGTCCGCGAACAGCGAGTCGCCGACCGGCAGCGGCAGCGACCGCCACACGGGCACGATCGGGTCGACGGTCTCCAGGAAGTACGGGTCGTAGGAGACGATGCGGTCGAAGTTGGCGGGGTCGGCGGCGCGCAGGTAGCCCAGCCGCGTCTCCAGGTCGGGATGCGACGGGCGGCCCGGGCGCGGCAGCGGCTCGGTGAGGAAGCCGATCGTCACCGCGTCGAGGTCGGCGAGCATGCCCGGCTCGAGCAGCTCCGGCCGGAACACCACCACCACGTCGGGGGCGAACGCGTCGAGCTGCTCGCGGACCGCGCCGGCCTGGAGGTCGACGAACCGCGGCTCGACGCCGTCGGTCGGCGCCTCGAGCGCCATGTAGTGGAAGTAGACCTGCTGGCCGACGAAGGCGAGGCGCACGGGCCTGGAGACTAGGGTGTGGCGCCGTGAAGGTCCTCTTCCTCGCGCCGTCCCTGCCGACGCCGGTCGACCGCCTCGCCGACGGCCTGCGCCGCGGCGGCCACGACGTGACGATCGGCCTGACCGAGCAGCGGCCGTCGGGCGCCGCGGCGGTCGGCGGCGTGACCGCGACGGCGGTGGAGGAGGTCCTGCCGGGCGGCTACGACCTCGCCGTCGCCACCACGTGGGACGCGACGATCCGGCTCTTCGAGGCCGACGCCCGGCGGTACGCGTCCTGGGTCGACGCGTTCGGGTTCGAGCGCCTGGGCACCTGGCAGGCCGAGCGCATCGGCGCGGTGCTCGCCTACGACCTGCCCGTCGCGTTCATCGCCACCTCGCCCTACGTCAAGGCCCGCCTGGAGGAGCGCCGGCCCGACGCGCGCGTCGTCCTCGCCCGCGCCGGCCTGGACCACGAGCACTGCGAGATGGCCGACCGCGCCGGCGGCGAGGGCCCCCTGCGCGTCCTGCTCGGCGGCGGTGAGGACGACGTCGCGGCGCTCGAGCAGGCCACCGCGCCGGTCGCCCGCGCCGAGGGGCTCGCCGACGCCGACGTCCTCGTCCACCTCGACGCCGTCGACGGCCTGCCGCGCACGCTGGAGGCCGCCCGCGCCGGCGTCGTGCCCGTCGTGCTGCCCGGCCCGCAGGAGGACGTCGTCGAGCACCTGCGGTCGGGGATCGTCGCCACGCCGGAGGACCGCCGCGGCGCCGGCCGCTGGCTCGACCGCCTGGCCGGCGACCGCGAGCTGCTCGGCCACCTGGCGAGCGCCGCCCGCGAGCGCGCGACCTCGTGGCCGGGCTTCGACGAGGCCACCGACGAGCTCGAGGGCGCGCTGGCCACGATCCTCGACGCCGACCCGCCGCCGGCCACCTCCTGGCCGACGCGCCTGATGGCCGACGCGATGGCCGGCATCGCCACCTACCGCAACGACTACTTCTACGTCGTCGGCGAGCTCGAGCACCTCAAGAAGGACCCGGCCGTCCAGCGGGCCCTCGAGCTCCGCGACCGCTCCAACCGCGTGAAGTCCAGGCTCCGCCGCGGCTGATGCGCGCGGTCTACGTCGGCCAGTCCCAGTACTTCACGTCCTGCGTGCCGCCCGGCGCGGACTTCGTCGACCACCGCGGCGGCGCCGACGCCGGCCCGATGCTCCGCGCCGTGCGGGCGCTCGAGCCCGACGTCGTCGTGGTCTTCCGCCCCGAGATCGTGCCCGCCGGCGCCTTCGACGGCCTCCCCGCGCTGACGCTCGGGTTCAACACCGAGCCGCTGCCCCGCGGCACCGACGCCCACCCGGACCAGCTGTGGCGCCTCGGCGAGCTCGCCCAGACCGACACCGGCCAGTTCGACCGCATCATCACCTTCGACCCGCTCAGCGCCCAGGCCGCGCACGCCGCAGGCGTCCCCGTCTGGCGCTCGCTGCCGCTGCCGGTCGCCGACGGGCTCTACGGCGAGGTGCGGCCGATGCGCCACCCGCCGCGCCTGCTGTTCCTGGGGTACTCGACCGACCACCGCGAGCGCTGGCTCATGGACGTCAAGCACCACTTCGACCTCCTGCACGTCGCCCACGGCGTCCACGGGCAGCGGCTGCACGACCTCTTCGCCCGCACCGACGTCGCGATCAACCTCCACGTCGAGCCCTACCCAAGCTTCGAGAACCGCGTCTGCCTGCACCTGGCCGCCGGCCACCTCGTGCTCAGCGAGCCGCTGTCGCCGACGCACGGGCTGGAGCCCGGGCTGGACTACGTCGAGTGCGAGACGCCGCGCACGCTCGTCGAGGCGATCGTCTCGCTGCGCGCCTACCCGGGGATCTTCGACGCGGTCCGCCGCCGCGGCCGCCGCAAGGTCGAGCAGTTCCGCGCCTCGCGCGTGTGGCCGCGCGTGCTGGCCGACCTCGGGCGCGACGTCGCCGCGTTCGGGACTCAGCGGCGGAAGACGGCGCGGACTACGCGCCCGGCCTGACAGCTCGGACCGTTACGACGAGCTCGAAGTCGGGGTCGTGGTGGGCGAGCTCGCGCTCGTCGAGGTCCTCGGCCGCCAACCCGTACAGGAACGCGCACGCGCTGACGACGTTGCCCACCGCGGCGACCTCGACGTTCCCGGCGCCGTAGACGTCGGCGAACAGCTTGCGCGCGCCGTCGGTCGTGAAGCGCCACCAGTCGCCCCAGACCGGGCGGTCGTCGGTGCAGACGCGGCTCATCCCGGGCAGCGTCCCGAGCAGCACGCCGCCGGGCGCCAGCGCGCGCCACGTCCCGCGGATCGCCGCCTCGGGCTCGGGGATCAGGTGCAGCGTCTGGGTGAAGATGAAGGCGTCGAACGCCGCCTCGGGGACGCCCTCGCCGGTCATGAGATCGCCGCGCAGCGTCGCCGCGGGGTTGTCGTCGCCGTGGTGCAGGACCTCGGACGCGGTGACGCGGTCGCCGCCGAACCACTGCGTGTAGGTCGACTCGTAGAGCTCGAGCACGCGCCCGCGGACGTCGCCCTCGTGCTCGCGCAGGAAGCGCTCGATGTACCAGCGGTCGACGGGCTTGCCGCGGTCGAACCCGAAGTTGCGGCTGACCGGCTCGAGGTCGCGGCCGACGCGGTCGCGGACCGACGGCGCCGCCCGCCGCAGCGGGTTCCTCACAGGTCCTCGGCGATCCGCGGCGCGACGCGCTTGAAGAAGAAGAAGCCGCCGACGATCACGCCGGCCCAGATCGCGCCGGGGATCACCAGCCGCCAGGCCAGGCCGATCGCCTCGGCCGCGCTGAGGTAGCCGGGGTCGATGAACCAGTCGCGCAGCTGCTGGATGACGACGGCCAGCGGGCTGCACATGATCAGCCGGCCGAGCTCGGGGTGCTCGCCGCCGTTGATGTACACGAACAGCTCGATCGGGTAGAAGATCGGCGTCGCGTACAACATGATCTGCAGGACGACGTCCCAGATCGGCTCGATGTCGCGGGCGCGCACGAAGAGGCAGCTCAGCAGCAGGGCCAGGCCCCACGCGAAGAGCACCAGGCCGACGAGCAGGAACGGGCACAGCAGCCAGGTCCAGCGCGGCGTCACGCCGGCGACCAGCGCGAACACGACCACGGGGATGAGGTTCAGGCCCAGGCTGAACGTGGCCGACAGGACGCTCGCGGTGGGGACGGCCAGCCGCGGGAACTCGACCTTGCGCACCAGCGGCTCGCGCATGAGCAGGGAGCGCAGGCCCTGCGACGTCGCCTCGTTGAAGAACGAGTACAGGACGATGCCCATCAGCAGCGCCACCGGGAAGTACTCCACGTCGTTGCCGACGTCCAGCGCGACCGAGAACACCAGGTACAGCACGCCGAAGAGCATCAGCGGCCGCATCAGCGACCAGAAGTAGCCCAGCGCGTTGTCGAAGAACCGCAGCTTGAAGTCGGTCTTGGCCAGCGTCCAGGTCAGGTGCCAGAAGCGCCGGCTGTCGTTGCCCAGCGCGCTGGGCCCGAGGATCGGGGTGCCGAGCTCCTCCTCGGAGTACGTGCGGCGCGCCCGGGCGGTGACGTCGGCGGCGCTCACGAGACCACCTCGGGCGCGCTCGCGCCGAGCCGGTTCAGGCTGACCTCCTGGGGCACGTCCACCAGCGCGCCGGTGACCTTCTTGCTGGTGACGACCACGCTGAACATCCGCTCGCGGAAGTCCAGCCAGTGGCCGCCGCTGAGCTCGACCGAGGCCGACACCTGGTAGCGGTCCTGGGCGAGGATGTTGTCGAAGTCGACGCGGAACTCCACGACGTCGCCCTTGCGGAACAGCCCGGGCCGCGGGACGGTCCACACCGTCGAGGCCGACAGCACCTGCTGGCGCTGGGTGTTGGTCATCGACACGGTGAACAGCGGATCCTCGACGTCGTCGTGGAACTTCACGCGCGCGACGTACGCGGCGCGGGTGCCGTTCTCGAGCTGCGTCGCCGCGCGGCCCTCGGCGTCCTCGCACCAGGCCTCGACGATCTCCGCGCGGCCGTCGCCGAAGCGCTCGCCCTCGCGCTCGCTCATGTACTCGACCGGGGCGGCGCCGCGCTCGCCGAGCGCCCGCGCCTCCTCCTGGGCGATCGCGCGCGCCTCCTCGGAGAAGTTGAGCTGCAGGTAGCGGTTGCCGACCGTCTCGGGATCGCCGATGGCGAGCATCCGGCCGTGCTCGAGCAGCATGGCGCGGTCGCAGAAGCGCCGGACCGCGTTCATGTCGTGCGTGACCAGCAGGACGGTCTTGCCCGAGCGGCGGATGCGCTCGAACTCGTCGTAGCACTTCTGCTGGAACGCGGCGTCGCCCACGGCGAGCACCTCGTCGATGAGCAGGATGTCGGCGTCGACCTGGATCATCACGCTGAAGGCCAGGCGGACGAGCATGCCGCTGGAGTAGTTCTTCAGCTTGAGGTCGATGAAGTCGTGGAGCTCGGCGAAGTCGATGATCGCGTCGAAGCGCTCGCGCGCCTCGCGCGTGTTGAGGCCGAGCATCGCGGCGTTGAGCTCGACGTTGTCGCGGGCCGGGAGGTCCGGGTTGAAGCCGACGCCGAGCTCGATGAACGTGGACAGCCGGCCGTCGACGTAGATGCGCCCCTCGTCGGTGCCGTAGATGCCGGCCATGCACTTCAGCAAGGTCGACTTGCCCGAGCCGTTGCGCCCGACGATGCCGAAGAACTCGCCCTTGCCGACGTCGAACTGCACGTCGCGCAGGGCGCGCAGCTCCTCGAACCCGCTGCGGCGGAACGGGTGCAGCACGCGCTCCTTCAGCGTGTGCACCTGCTCCTTGGGCAGGCGGAAGGTCTTGTGCACCCCGTCGACGTAGACGGCGGGGCGCTGCTGCACGTCGGCGCTCATGCGGTCACTGAGGGTAGTGAGGTCGGTGCGGTCGGTAGCCTCCGGCCGCGTGACGACGGCCACGGAACCGGCGCGGCCGGCCACGCACCCGGTCGCCGAGGACAACGGGCGGCGGGGCCTCTGGGTTGCGCTCCTGGGCGTGGCCGCCGTCGCGACGTTCGCCCTCCTGATGTACCAGGGGCGCGGCCGGACGTTCTTCTACGACGAGTGGGACTTCGTGACCCTGCGGTCCTCCGGCGGCCTCGACACGCTGCTGGAGCGCCACAACGAGCACATCGCGGTCCTGCCCGCAGCGGTCTACCGGGTGCTGCTGGAGACGATCGGCCTCGCGCCCGTGTGGCCGTACCGGGCGCTGGCGGCGCTCGCCCACGTCGGCTGCGCCGTGCTCGTCTTCTCGCTGGCCCGCCGGCGCGTGGGCGACGCGGGTGCGCTGGTCGCCGCGGTGCTGCTGCTCGGCCTCGGCGCGGCGTGGCAGGACACGCTGTGGGGCTTCCAGATCGGGTTCCTGGGGTCCATCTTCTTCGGGCTGCTGGCCTTCGAGGCGCTCGACCGCGGCGGCCCGCGCGCCGACCTGCTCGCGTGCGCGGCGCTCCTGCTCGCGACACTGAGCTCGTCGCTTGGCGTGCCGTTCGCCGCCGGCATCGGCGCCGAGCTGCTGTGGCGCCGGCGCTGGGGCGCCCTGTGGGTCCCGGCCGTGGCGGTCGTGGTCTACGGCGCGTGGTACCTGGGCTACGGGCAGTCGGCGATCGAGGGCGAGGGGCTGTCGCGCGCGACGCAGTGGGCGGTCGACGCCGCGGCCGCCTCGGCGGGCGCGCTCTTCGGGCGCGGGCTGGACTGGGGCCGGCCGCTGCTGGCGGTCGGCGCGGCGCTGGCGGCCGTCGCGATCGTGCGCCGCGGCGTGAGCCCGCGGCTGGTCGGCGTGCTCGTCCTGGGCGCCGCGTTCTGGCTGCTGACCGGCGCGGCACGCTCCGGCGGCGGCGTCGTCGAGCCGCCCGACACCAGCCGCTACCTGGAGCTCGGAGCGGTCGTGCTGCTGCTGGCCGGCGCCGAGATCGCGCGCGGGTCGCTGCTGCGCCCGGCGGCCTACGGCGTCGCGGCGGTCGTCGTGGCGATCAGCCTCGCGCAGGGGCTGCAGACGCTGGGCGACGGCGGCGGCGGGCTGCGCGACAGCTCCAACCGCACCTACGCCCGGCTCGCGGCGGCGGAGATCGTGCAGCAGCGGCTGCCGGCCGGCTACCACCCGCTGCCGGCCGACGCGCCTGGGCTCACCGCGGGGCGCTACGTCAATGCGCTGAAGAACGTCGGCGAGTCGCCCGTCGGCGACCCGGTCAAGCGCCTCGAGGACCTCGCGCCCGCCTATCGGACGCAGGGCGACAAGGTCCTCGCCGAGGTCGGCCTGGCCGTCTCCCCGGCTGGTCGCCCCGCAGGGACCGCGCCCGCGCTCGAGGGCACCGAGGGCGCCGCGAAGGCGCAGGCCGCCGGCGCGTGCCAGAAGGTCACGGTGCCGGGCGGCGGCGCGGTGGTGCTCACGCTCCCGCGCGGCGGCGTCGTCGTCCGCGGCGGTGCCGGCGCGCTGTTCGTCCACGTGCGGCGCTTCGCGCCGGCGTTCGACACGGCGGCCGACAAGGAGCTCAACCCGGGCGAGGCCGTGCGGGTCGCGCCCACGCCCGACAAGGCGCCCGCGATCCCATACCACCTGCGGCTCGCCTCGACGGCGCCGTTCCAGGTGTGCGCCGCATGACCGCCTCCGCGCAGCCGCGCTGCGCGGTGCCCGGGTAGGCTCGGGCCGGTGAGCCTGCACGAGATCGGCCCGGGGGTCGGGCTGGCGGGGGAGCGGGGGCGCGCGGTGGTCGTCATCCCGCTGTACGGCGCCCACGACCTCTTCGCCCGCTGCCTGCACAGCGTCCTCGCCCACACGCCCGAGGACGTGGCGATCCTCGTCGCCGACGACGCGAGCCCGGACCCGGCGAGCCTCGCGCTCGCCCGCGAGCTCGACGCGAAGGGCGCCCTGCGCCACGACGTCCACTGGCTGCGCCAGCCCGAGAACCAGGGCTTCGTCGGCAACTGCAACACGGCCTTCGCGGTCACCGCGCCGGCCGACGTCGTGCTCGTCAACTCCGACGTGGTCGTGGCCGAGGGCTGGTTCGACGGGCTGCGCGACGCCGCCCACAGCGACTCGACGATCGCGACCGCGACCGCGCTGACCAACCATGGCACGATCGTCTCGGTCCCGTACCGCAACCGCCCGCGGCCGATGCTGCCGCAGGACCGCACGCTGGACGAGCTCGCCGCCACGGTGCGCGAGCGCTCGCTGCGGCTGCGCCCGCGCCTGCCGGTGGCGATCGGCCACTGCGTCTACGTCCGCCGCGCGGCGCTCGACCTCGTGGGGCCGTTCGACCTCGCCTTCGCGCCGGGCTACGGCGAGGAGGTCGACTTCTCGCAGCGCTGCCTGCTGGCCGGCCTGCAGCACGTCGCCGCCGACGACGTGCTCGTGCTCCACCAGGGCGGCGCCTCGTTCAGCAGCGACGGCGAGCGCAACCCGATCCAGGACGAGCACGAGCAGCTCGTCGCCGCGCGCTACCCCTACTACCACCGCGCGGTGGCCGAGGTCTCCGAGGACCGCAGCAGCACGCTGGCGCGCGCGCTGGCGATCGCCAACCAGGCGGTCCGCGGCCGGCGCGTGACGGTCGACGCGCGCAGCCTCGGGCCGTTCCTCACCGGCACGCAGATCCACACGCTGGAGCTGATCGGCGCGCTGGCGCGGACGGGCGAGGTGCGCGTGCGCGCCGTCGTCCCCGACGACCTCGGCGACTACGCGCGCGAGGCGCTCGACGCGCTGCCGCGGGTCGAGCGGCTGTCGGTCACCGACGTCGAGGACGGCGTCGAGCCCGACGAGGTCGTCCACCGGCCGTGGCAGATCAACGACCCCGGCGACCTGCCGCTGCTCGGCAAGCTCGGCGACCGCCTGGTCGTCACCCACCAGGACCTGATCGCCTACCGCAACCCGGCCTACCACGCCGACGCCAGGGCGTGGCTGAAGTACCGCGCCACGACCGCCGAGGCGCTGGCCTGGGCGTCGGTCGTCGTCTTCTTCTCCCAGCACGCGGCCGACGACGCGCTGGCCGAGGACCTGCTGCCGCCGTCGCGGGCGCGCACGGTGCTGCTCGGCGTCGACCACCAGCTCGTCCGCCTGGACCCCGAGCCCCAGCGCCCCGCCGGCGTCCCCGACGACCTCGACGCGCGGCCGTACCTGCTGTGCCTCGGGACCGACTTCCGCCACAAGAACCGGCCGTTCGCGCTGCGGTTCCTCGCGGCGCTGCGCGAGCGCCACGGGTGGCAGGGCCGGCTCGTGCTCGCCGGCCCGACCGTCGCGCACGGCTCGTCGGCGGGCGAGGAGGCCGAGATCCTGGCCGCCGACCCCGAGCTCGCCCGGCACGTCGTCCACCTCGCCGCGGTCAGCGAGGCCGAGAAGGCGTGGCTGTACGGCAACGCGACGGCGGTCGTCTACCCGACGACGTACGAGGGCTTCGGCCTCGTGCCCTTCGAGGTCGCCGACGCGGGCGTCCCGTGCCTCTTCGCGCGCCAGGCGTCGATCCCCGAGGTGCTGCCCGGCGCGACGGCCGCGCTCGTCCCGTGGGACGCCGCCGCCAGCGCCGACGCGTGCATCGACGTCCTCGAGGACCCCGAGCGCGCGAAGGCGCTCGTCGCCGAGGTGCGCGAGGCCGCCGCGAGGCTGACGTGGGACGCGACGGCGGCCGGCCTGCTGGAGGCCTACGACGACGCGGTCCGGCTGCCCGCGCGCGACGTGGCCAAGCACGAGGGCAACGAGCTCGGCGTCGACGCCCGCTACTGGGCGCTGCGCGAGCGCATCGGCGGGACCGGCATGTCGCTGGTCGACCCCGACGAGCCGCTGCTCGACGAGCCGGCGCAGCGGGCGCTCGCCGCGCTGGCGCGCCGGCCGCAGACGCGCGGCGTGCTGCTCAGGGCGCTGCACGCCGTGCACCGCGTCGGCGACCGCGCCGGCGACGCGGCGGCCGCGCGGACGCAGCGCGACGACGAGGACGAGCTCTAGCCGCCCGGCGCCGCCGGCCCCTCGGCCGCGGCCGGCACGCCGCCGGGAGCGGGCGGGCCCATCGTCCGCGGGTACCGCTCGCGGAGGATCGCCCGCATCTCGGCCGTGTCGAGGTCGGTGAGCGAGAGCATCGAGCCGCCGGCGCTGCGGCGGTAGCGCGCCAGCAGCTGCGCGACGTGGACGCCGCGGCCGCCGCGCTCGGCGATGCGGCACCACAGGTCGTAGTCCTCCCAGCCGTGCAGGCGGATGTCGGTGGTGTAGCCGCCGAGCTCGGCCAGCGCGTCGCGGCGCAGGAGCGCCAGCGCGTCGATCGGGTTGTAGGCCTTGAGCAGGGCCGGGTCCCAGGGCAGCGTGCTCAGCAGCCCGTCCGGCGCGCCGTCGCGGTGGGCGGCGAGGATCGGGTAGGCGAAGAGCGCGTCGGGGTCGGCGTCCAGCGCGGCGGCGAGCCGGCGCGCCGCGGGCGGCAGCAGCTCGTTGTCGGCGTCGAGCATCAGCACGTACGGCGCGCGGGCCAGCCCCACCATGGTGTTGCGGCCCGCGGGAAG